>NZ_CAXPXK010000027.1:0-69668 GCF_964221125.1 Alloalcanivorax sp. | reverse complement strand
TCCGCCCGCCACGCCGGCGTACTCACCGACCGGGGCCACGGCGCCCGGCTCACCGTGCTCGGCGTGGTGGCGCTGCTGGTGTCCTGGGGGCTGCTGGGGCTGGGCGCGTATTCCCTGATCGCGCTTGTCGCCGGCATCGTGCTGCTGGACCTGGCGCTGCAGGCGGTGCACATCACCAACATGAACATGATCTTCAACCTGGACGAGGCCGCCCGGAACCGCCTGAATTCCGGCTACATGTTCCTGTACTTCGTCGGCGGCGCCCTGGGTTCGCTGGGCTCCGCCGCCGCCTACCAGCAAGCCGGCTGGCTGGGTGTGTGCCTGCTGGGTGGCGGGCTGGGTGTGTTGGCGGTGGGCTATGGGGTGTGGATTACCCGCTTCAGTCCACGCTCTCAAACACCGCCGGGTTGAGAAACATTCGCTGACTCAAGAGCCGGCGATCCACCTCGCTGAGTGTCGCTTCTTCCATTACAGCCGGGAGCTTTTCGCGGATACCGGCGATCTGCTCGCCTATGATCTCGTTGGCGCTGTCCACGGACAGCAGAAAATGTCTCGCCGCCCCACGGCAGATATTGAGGTTGCTGAGGCGCCGGTCTCCGTCGATCAGCATCGCCTGGGAGGCCTCGTTGCCGGTCCGTGCCTGAGGGCAGATGTCATAGGCCGGCGTCAGCGTGAGCGAATCGCCGTTCCAGAAAGCGGCGTGATTACGCGCGTGGTCATCGGTGTTGCCGCAAAGCACGTTGAACACCAGCCGCCGGAACAACTCGCGCAGGGTGACCGTAGGCTCGGTAAACCGATGGCGGATAATCTCGGTCAGGGTTTCGTAGCTGGCGTAGCGCGCCATCATCTCATCGAGCTCAAACAAGGTGAGGGCCGACACCATCGCCTTGCGGGCCCAGCCACTGCCGACCTTGCTACGGTCGAAGCGTTCAACCAGCAACACGTTCTTGCCGGCGACACGCTTGAGTTGCACCGGCGCGACCCGCAGCCCGAGCTCCGCAGCCAAACGCATCGCCACATACTCCACCTTCACCACATCGTAGGTGTCGGTGCTGGATGAGAACTTGGCGATGTATTTGCGAGCCCCGCTTTCGATCTCCGCCTTGGGTCGGGCGCCGCCCAGGGAACTGCCGTGGAACAACGCCTGATCCAGCGCCGGCGGCAAGGACTTGCCCGCCTCCACAAAAGCCGCCGCTTCGAGGAGTTGTTCCAGAGACGCCCCACCGGACTGACGCGGCACATACTCCGAAGCCGAGCGCTGAAAATCCAGCGCCCCCGGGCGGTCCGAACCGGAATTAAGCAGATAGGTGAGCTCGCCGAGCTGCCCGGGGTCCGTATCACGTCCCGGACGGCCCAACAGCCGATTCAAAACCACCCGGCGGCCCCAGGCATCCGGCGCGCCGTCACGCAAACAGCCCGGCATCGACAGCCCCGGCAACGGGGCGATGGCACCGCGCCGCAGAGGCAGCTCAGGCAGGTACAACGGGATAGCGTCATCACGGTCCAGATAGCTGCGGCCGTAATTAAATGCCAGCCGAGCCCCTTCCTGATACAGGCGCCCCGCCACCACCGGCTCGCTCCGGCCGGGCAGCCACACCCAAACGTAGGCTTCGTGATCGTTAGAAGTCATCCTTCACATCCTTGTCGGACGTCCGCACCGACCGGGGCAGCAGCCGCAGGGTGTACTCCGTCTCCGCCACCCGGGACGCCAACTCCGCTGGCGAGGCCTCGAACAACGGCACCCCGACAATCGCCGCCGCCTCGAACACGGCACCGATGGCGCACCCCATTTCCCCTCGCTCAATGCGCTGCACCAGCCCGCGCGAGATCCCGGCGCGCTCGGCCAGGGCCTCGGCGGTGAGACCCTGCTCGATGCGAGCACGACGAATCAGCCGGCCCAGAAGCTGGGCGGCATCGCGACTGTAGCGTGAATATGGGCGATTATCGGGCTTGGCCATGATCCATTAATAAGTCATAAATAAAGTCAGTGATTACTTTATAGACCATTCCTAGCGTAAGCAAGAACGGAGCTTCAGGCTGTCGATGCCTGACCGGTCGGATCGACTATCGGGCACACAACCGATAGGAAGCGAACCATGCCCAACCAACACGGCGAATTTATCTGGTACGAACTGGCCACCGACAACGCGGACGCCGCCCAGCACTTCTACAGCGCCATTCTCGGCTGGCGGGTCACCGACAGCGGCCAGCCCGGCGTGGATTACCGGATTCTCCACGCCCCCGACGAGGACACCGGCGAGTGGCGCCCCATAGGCGGCGTGATGCCGCTTAGCGAAGAGATGAAACAATGTGGCGCCCGGCCAATATGGCTGGGCTATATCGGCGTCGACGATGTCGATCAAACCGTTGCCAGGGTCACCGCCCTGGGCGGCAGCGTGCAAATGCCCGCCAGGGACATCCCCGACGTGGGCCGGCTCGCCATGGTGACCGACCCGCAAGGCACGCCCTTCTATGTGATGCGCGGCCACAGCGACCACACAAGCCTGGCGTTCGCCTCCGACCGCCCACGCGTGGGCCACTGCGCCTGGAACGAACTGGGCACCACCGACCCCGGCATCGCGAAAGCCTTCTACTTCGAGGCGTTCGGCTGGACCAAGGACGGGGAGATGGACATGGGCCCGATGGGCGCCTACGAATTTATCCGCCATAACGGCGTGATCGGCGCCATCATGCCCAAGCCGGACGACATGCCGGTGCCGATGTGGCACTACTACTTCCGTGTCGCCGACATCGACGCCGCGCTTAAGGCCATCACCGAACACGGCGGGCAAATCCTTCACGGGCCGGATGAAATTCCCGGCGGCGACTTCGCCCTCAAAGGCGTCGATCCCCAGGGAACCAGGTTCGCACTGGTGGGCGCCCGGCGGTCGTGATCACCCCTGGCATGCCGGCCAGTGCGCACTGGTGTCTTCCGGGCTGTACTTTCAGGCCAATGCCTTTCACGCGCGGGGCACGGCATAGTGGGATCCTCGGTTTGCCGCCCAACCCGACGCGAGGAAGCACGCATGAGCACCGCACTGATCACCGGGGCCTCCAGTGGCATCGGCCTGGACATCGCCCGGCAATTGGCCGCGCGCGGCCTGAACCTGATACTGGTCGCCCGCCGCAAAGAGCTGCTGGACACGCTTGCCGATGAATTGGCCGCCAGCCACGGCATTACCGCCACGGCACTGGCCTGTGACCTGGCCGACCGGCAGAGTCTGGGTGCGCTGTTCGATGACGTGGATGCCACCCTCGCCAAGCACAACGACCACCTGACAGTGCTGGTCAACAACGCCGGCACCGGCTTCTGGGCGCCGTTCGCCGACCAGGACCTGGCCGGCCTGCAGCGGGATATCGACCTCAACGTCACCGCGCTCACCACCCTCAGCCACGGCTTTATCAACCGCGCCCGCGCCCACGGGCAACGCAGTTATCTGATGAACGTGGCCTCCCTGGCCGGCATCCTGCCCACGCCCCAATACGCGACCTACTCCGGCACCAAAGGCTATGTGCGGTTCTTCACCGAAATCCTGGATTACGAGCTGCGCGACAGCCCGATCAGCGTCACGGCGGCCTGCCCCGGCGGCGCGCTCACGCCCTTCCTTGACCAGGCCGGCCAGACCGTGAAGAAACAGACCGGCATCATGACTGCCCCCGAAGTGGCCAAGCTCTGCGTGGATGCCATGTACGCCGGCAAGGTGGTGTACGTGCCCGGCCTGCTCAACAAGGTGGCCGTCTACACCAACCTACTGCCCCGCCGCCTGCGCGGCTGGCTGCTGGAGCGCAGCATGATGGTGAGTGTGGAGGCGCGGCCGGATGCGAGCCGCTAGAAGTGTCGTGCGCGTTTAGTTTCTTTATTTATATCGTAGCCCGGCTACGACAATTAATGCTTTCGCAAATCACGAGCAAATTGCAGCCCCATGACCGAACCACTGGCGTTCCGGCGTCTCTGAAGTGAAGCCCGGCAATGCCAGATTAAAGGACGCCTTGCCGAAAAACTCGGAGCGTTCCGCTGTCGGCAGCTTCGTGTCCACACGCCTGACCATCAAGTCGAGCAGGTGAGCGCCGCCCTTTGGCCTATTTTTTTGAAGCATTACCTGCATCTTTTGAAATTGCCTTCATTCCCTTACTAAGGTACTCGCTGATATGCCCCAATGGGACGTATTTATTCAGAGTTTTATCAAGATGTTCAGCTTCTGGATGGCGATATATTATTGAGATATATCTTTTTAGCTTATCCGGTTTTGTCGTAGGTCTTTGCAGCTCCTTCTTTAGACGCTCTTGAAAAGATTCTATTTCCCTGTCGTTGTCTACATCGTGAATCTCGGTATAAATTTTTCTAGCAAGTAGATTCTGCGACCATCCCAACTCCCTAATCACCTGCTTAATTTGCTCTTGCAGCTCTATTGTCTCGTTTTTTGTCCCCATATGTCTTTTTCGCCTCTCTAACATCACTAATGTCCCAGCGGGGACAATCGTAAACGATTAATTTAGGAGAAAATCATGACAAAGCCGATGAACAAAGCCGCTGCATCTCGCGTTCAGTCTGCCACCGCCAAAACGAATGGTGGTGCGGTACCAAGGGGATCGTTCGCCGCGCGAGCGCAATCTGCCGCAGCCAAAAAAACACCACCGAACGGGCCCAGCAAGAACAGAGGCCCCTCTGGTAAAGGTCGCGGGAACAACCCACCCAAGCGGGCATAGTTAACTACAACTAGTAATATTGTTGCGAAAGCGAGCCAGGAACCCTGACTCGCTTTCCTTCATGTCCTGGAAAGACATTTCGCTCATCGTCTCTTTGAGGGCACAAATACATAGTTCCGTTTTATTAGTTCTCATATAAGTGCTCATGACGGTCCCAGACGAGTTGGTACAACCATCAATTAATTCATATTCGACGCCAACAGGGTATCTGTCTTCTCCAATGAGTCCAGTTTCCATCTTATATGCGCCATACCCTCCAATTAACAGTACGGTGGCTGCTGAAATGAACGGCTTCTTAAATCGCTTATACGTATGCCCAGCAAGCGTTTTTTTACACTCTTCACAGGCGATATTTTCCGCATATTCAATTTTGTTATTAGACGAACAATACGGGCAAACAATTTGCATATTAACCTTCTAATCCTGACAGTAAAACGGCAGTTACACAGCTACTGACCCAAAGTCGTGACCAGCTCGCCAACAATACGCAGTTCTTCCGCCACGTCTTCGGTCAGCTCGATATTCCGGTAGCCGAACAGGCGGCTCTCCGGCTTCAGCACGATGCGGGTGTGGTACCACTGGCCGTCGCCGTCCGCTGACTTCTCGCTGTGGTAGCGTTTCACGGTGTAGCGCCCGCCGGTGTCGGCATCCTGGATGTCGCGGTGGGATACCAGCACGATTTTGCCTTCGCGGCTGCCCGCGGGATTGGCGCGGAACACGCACCAGGTACCGCTGGGAATGCGCTGGTTCATGGATTCGCCCACCACGCGGGTGACGAAATGGCCCGGCTCCGCCTTCAGCCAGTCCGGCCGCTGCATCCAGTCGCAGTCTTCCACCGCCTGCGGGTCGCTGAATTCGCCGGCGGCCACGGCCAGGTCATACACCGGCAGGGCGTTTTCGAACGGCACCACCTCCTCCGGGGCCAGCAGCGGGTACGGCAGAGCCTCGTAGTCCGCCGCACGCATCACCGGGTTCGCGGAGGGCGTCGCGATCTGTTCGCGGAACCAGGCGTTAGTCTCCGGGTCGGTGCAGAACACAAAGCAGCCTTTCATGCCCCGGGTCATTAATGTGCGGTAGGTGTTCTTGATGAGCTCGTCGGCTTCGCGCTTCGCCGTCTCCGGGTCCTCTTTGTAGAGCTTCCGGATGCCCCGCACCGAACGGTCCATGGATGACCGTTTTCGCCCGTCGGTGAGGATCTCGCCATCGCGCACTATCAGGTCCGGGCCGATGATCACGCCCACATAATCCAGTTCGAGGCCCTGGATGGTGTGGATACAGCCGATCTGCTCCACCGAGTGTTCCGCCAGGGCCCACAGGCTGCCGTCCCGGGTCAGGTTCCACTGCGCGGCGAAATCGTGCTCCGGCAGTTCAATATCCATGGCAACCGGGTCTTTCTTGCTTTTCCAGTCCCAGCAATAGCCGGCCACCATCCGTGCGCGGTTGTTGGCGTTGCGCGACACGATGGCCTGGCGCAGCGCCTGCGGCGAGTCCACCACTTGAATGTCGTAGTCCACGGACTCGAGGTCATCGTTGGCGGTATCCCGGATTTGCAGCAACTGATCGACGAACGACAGATACCCGTCCGAGCCGCCACAGCGGAACTGCGAGGCGAGACCCAGCTCCGTGACCTCGGCGCCCAGGCGTTCCGCCCAGCGCCGAATCTCCGCCCGCGAGCCCACGTCTTTCAGGGTGACGCGCTGCGCCTCGTCCACGAAGAACACCGACAGCCGCGCCGCCTGCATGATCTCCTTGATCTGGTGCTCGCCCTGGTTGCCGTACAGGCCGCTTTTCTCATTCAGGCGGTGCGCCTCATCCACCAGCAACGCCCCGAACGTATCCGGCTTGGTCTCCATGAAGGCCCCGGAGCCACGGAACATATTGCTGATGCGGCTCTTCTTGAACGAGCCGGTGAGCTGAGCCTCGTACACCGCCCGGGGCGCCGCGTTACGTGAGACGTATTGAGTGGTGATCTCGCGGTCGGTCAGGCGGGCCATCAAATTAATCGCCAAAACGGATTTCCCGGTGCCCGGGCCGCCCTCGACGATCAGCACCTGGCGTTTCCCCTTTTGGGCACGCTCAGCCAGTTCAATGGCGGTCTCAAACGCCACCTTCTGATCGTCGATCATGACGAAGGCGTCGTTGCCTTTAAGCATGTCCAGCACCGCATCCGCCAGGCTGCGCGACGGGCGAATGCGACCGTTTTCAATGCGGTAGAGCAGGTCCCGGTCATCGCCATAGCGCACATGCTGCTTCAAAAAATCGGCCAGCCGCGCCGCATCCCGGGAAATAAACACCGGCGCCCGGCTGGTGTGGGGCGCGTACACCGGATCGTTCACCGCACTGCCGTCGTCCATATTGTGCAGATAGGCACAGGGCACCAGGCGGATGGACTCGGCGCGAACGGTTTCGTTGTAGTCTTCGATCAGGCTCGCGTAGGTCCACGCCTGATAAGACGGGTGGCTGGTCTCGCGCCAGCCGCCGCCCAGCGGCGTGCGAATAATACCGTCTTTCTGCAACGGCTCGGCCTGCTGCCACTGCTTGAGCTCGACGATGACAGCGGTCTCTTGCCGCTGTTCGTTGGCGCCACTGAGAATGAAGTCGATACGCTTACTGGTGAGCGGGATGTGATACTCCAGGGAAACGCCGGCGTCATCCGGAATCCCCTGATCCAGCATCAGGTTGGACATGAACTGCAGCGAGTGGCGCCAGGAATCCACCTCCTTGGCCGCCACCGAGCGTGACAGCCGGCGCCGAAACTCCAGCAGAATCTTTTCGTGAATGCGATTCAGGCGGACGTCTTCAATGAACGTCTTCTTCTTAGCGGTATAAACAATCATGAACCGTCGTCATCCTTGTTTTGGTAGGCCGTGTACTTGCGTGCCGAACCGCGCGCCTGATCCGCGGGGTAACGGGCTTCGTTAATGGCCATCTTTTCTTCCACCGCGCTGGGAATATCCACACCCAGCTTGTCCGCCAGCCGCAACAGGTAGATCTGCACATCGGCGATCTCATGGGCGGCCGCGCGATGCTGCTCCGGCGTCAGCTCGTAGGACTGCGCCTCCGTCAGCCACTGGAACAGGTCCAGCAACTCGGACACCTCCCCACCCAGCGCCATGGTCAGGTTCTTGGGCGAATGGAACTTGTCCCAGTCGCGCGCTTCGGCGAAGGCGCGCGCTTTATCGCTGAGGCGCTGGAAGTCGGACATGGTGGTCCCCCGTAACGTTAAAAGTGGGCTCAGCGCCCGCTGGATCAAGCGCTAAGCGGCGTCCAACGGCGTAATCCGCGACACCTCATCCTTAGCGGATTGCGACGCGGCCCATAAATCCACCGCGCGCTGCGCGTTAAGCCAGAACTCCGGTGAATTGCCGAACAAACGACCGAGCCGCAGCGCCATCTCCGGGCTGACAGCGCGGCGCTCGCGCAACAGTTCATTCACCGACTGCCGCGAAACGCCCAAACGCTCAGCAAGCTGCGCCACCGTCAGCCCATAGTCCGGAATGAAGTCCTCTCTCAGCATTTCGCCGGGATGCGTTGGCTTACGCTGGATGCCGGCGGTATTGGAAATCGTCATGTTAACCACCTCTCTTCAATGGTAATCGAGGAACCGAGTTAACGGGAATGCGCCGTGACCAAACTCTCCCTCGAAATCTCCCCAACCGCCCGCACCCCGGTGAGCGTCATCGCCACCTTCATCTCGCTGGCGATCAGGTCCAGCAGATGGGCCACGCCCTGCTCGCCCGCCGCCGCCAGGGCGTAGACGAAGGGGCGGCCGAGCAGCACGCCGTCGGCGCCCAGGGCGAGCAGGCGCACCACGTCCAGACCGGAGCGGACGCCGGAATCCGCCAGGATCGTCAGGTCGCCCTGCACCGCGTCGGCGATGGCCGGCAGCGCCCGGGCCGAGGACAGCACGCCATCGAGCTGGCGCCCGCCGTGGTTGGAGACGACGATGCCGTCCGCGCCCAGCCGCACCGCGTCGCGGGCGTCCTCCGGGTCGAGAATACCCTTGAGCACCATGGCATCATCATTTGGATTCTTTCGTGCAGCACGCTGCCTGCCGGGCAATTTCCCTTTTTACCCTATATGCCGACCAGATGGGCAGCGCTTGCAGTAAAAGAACAACCGCCGAAACAATCATATACCCAGCCCCCAAAACACGGGACCAAGGATCCTCCACTATTGCAATGAACAACAGAATTAGAGGAATACCAATAACGGACATACTGCCACCGAAAAGAAGACCAACCCAAAGAAGAAACCAGTCTAGGCAGCTTATGTGGATATCCAACTTGTCTTTCTCGTAACGGGCCAATCGAGCAGCGCGTTTAAAGTGAACAAAAGGCATTCTGCCCGCGGCACGATTGTAAATAGCCATCAAGGCTTCACGAGGCTCTTTCTCCAGTCGAATCCCTGTAGCCAGATTAAAGTATTCCGCGGCAGCTTGGCGCCTCAAGGCTTCCTGACTTTCCCCGTCACAATATTTCGACCTCCAAGCTTCTTCGATATTCGCAACTTGCACTTTCCTACGGTTAACCATATACCGGGCAATACTAGAAAACCCTGACAGAGCAGCGACAAACAAAGTGACGGCAATGAGCAACCATTCGCCATTCTCAATAGCACCCAGCAATGACCTGACCCATTCTCCCTGCATTGCTTGTCCTTACGTATCAATATTCTTTTGTGATGCGGCCGACTCACTATCCTCCGGCTCTTGATCACTCTGATTCGACCTCAAAAGACCCATACCAAAATTTAAGAGAACATAGGCAGGAAACGCCAGAATCACGCCGTAAAGCTGTCGATATTCTGCGTCTGACGGAAAGCGCCCGAAAGGTTCAAAGACCCATAGAAAACTCAAACAGCACAGCGCCCAACCGGAGCAAGCCACGAGGAATGAAGCCAGTTTCCGAACACTCAAGACCGCTTCCGGCCCGGTTTTATAGGGGCTCTCCTTATGAAAGCTAAAATAACCAACACTGATAATGGCACACACGGCACTGATCAGCCCGGTTACCCCATTCAATAATTCCCAGTCCATACCCCCTCGCGCACCCTGTTTCCAGACCCAATCAGTCACCCGATGACAAAGCGGCCATATTTCACCACCCTGCATGTCCTCTCAAAACCAAGCCTGAAGCTCGGATTTGGTTATCCCACATACCAATAGTGCCCTTCATACTTTATAACCCTGCTCGACTACTGCCACTCAATCTTGAGGTCTTTATGCGACTGCGCGCAGTCCCTCAAATAAAGGTTGATCAGGCTCTGATACGGCAGATCCTTCTTCTCCGCCAGGTCCTTGAAGTAGTCGATAGTGTCTTCGTCCAAGCGGATCGTGACCTGCTTCTTGAGCTTCTTGGCGTAGGGATTCTTGGTGGACTTGGAAAAATCGTAGTCGTCACGCATGGCGGTATTCCTCATAGCTGGCTCGCTCGCGCCTGTTCGCCTTACGGGCAGAGATGATGCGGATGGTGTCTGCCTCTCGGACGCAATGGCAGACCACCAAAAGGCGCGAATGGATGCTCGTGCCGAGAAGGATGAACCGGTCCTCCTCCGTAGAATGGTCCGGGTCTCCTATCACGCGGGCGAACTCGTCGGTAAACGCCGTTTTGGCTTCCTGAAACGAGACGCCGTGTTTGCGCTGATTGGACGCTTCCTTTCGCGGGTCCCATTCAAATTCCAGATGGCTCATGCATTACAATGTAGTTATTCTGTAGTTTTTGTCAAGCAGGCGTGCCAAACCCGCTCGCTACCGGCATCACACCCACACCAAACTCTCCCGCGAAATCTCCCCAACCGCCCTGGCCCCAGTCAACGTCATCGCCACCTTCATCTCGCTGGCGATCAGGTCCAGCACATGGGCCACGCCCTGCTCGCCGGCGGCGGCGAGGGCGTAGACGAAGGCGCGGCCCAGCAGCACGCCGTCGGCGCCCAGGGCGAGCAGACGCACCACGTCCAGGCCGGAGCGGACGCCGGAATCCGCCAGGATCGTCAGGTCCCCCTGGACGGCGTCGGCGATGGCCGGCAGGGCCCGGGCCGAGGACAGCACGCCATCGAGCTGGCGCCCGCCGTGGTTGGACACGACGATGCCGTCCGCGCCGAACCGCACCGCCTCGCCGGCGTCCTCCGGGTCCAGAATACCCTTGAGCACCATCGAGCCTTTCCAATACTCACGAATCCATTCCAGATCCCGCCAGCCGATGGACGGATCGAAGTTCTCGCCCAGCCAGCCGATGTAATCCTCCAGGTGGATGCGATGGCCCAGATAGGCCGACACATTGCCCAGATCGTGCGGCCGCCCGCGCAGGCCCACGTCCCACGCCCAGCGCGGGTGCGTCACCGCCTGCAGCATGCGCCGCCAGGCCGCGAACGGCCCGGACATCCCCGAATGCCGATCGCGATAGCGCGCCCCCGGCACCGGCATATCCACCGTGAACACCAGGGTCCGCACCCCCGACGCCCAGGCCCGCTCCAGCGCGTTCTCCATGAACCCGCGGTCGCGCAGCACATACAGCTGAAACCACATCGGCCGCGTCATCGCCGGCTGCACCTCCTCGATGGGACACACCGACACCGACGACAACGTAAACGGCACGCCCCGCGACGCCGCCGCCCGCGCCGCCTGCACCTCACCCCGCCGCGCGTACATCCCGGTAAGCCCCACCGGCGCCAACGCCACCGGCAGGCTCACCGCCTCCCCGAACAACCGCGCCGACAGATCCACCTCCCCCGCCGCCTTCAACACCCGCTGCCGCAACGCCAGATCGCGCAGATCCGCCACATTGCGCGCCAGGGTGTGCTCGTCGTACGCGCCCCCGTCGATGTAGTGGAACAGGAACGGCGGCAGGCGACGTTTGGCGGCGAGGCGGTAATCGTGGGTCGAGGAGATGATCATGGTTGTCTCCTGATGGGGTGGCGACCGGGCAGCTTGGAGGGGGGGTCTTTGAGTCCCGTACGAACTAAAGGCCGGCCTCATTGAACAATTGGGCCGCAGAGACGTTCAACGCCCTGGCGATACGCAGGATGTTCGCCAGGGAGACGTTGCGCTCGCCCCGCTCCACCGCGCCGATATAGGTGCGATGAATCCCAACCTCGGTGGCGAAGGCCTCCTGGGAAATACCAGAGGCCCGTCTCCGTTCCCGAATCACGGAACCCAGCTTTTTCTGTGCGTCATCAATATGGGTAGTCATATTTCAAATTGTTCTTATAGATGACTATAAATCTACATACTATGAGTAGCATATCCGGACGCCATGCTCTATGATGACTTTACGTATCATTGAAACTCATGGAGGGAATCATGAAAAAGCGCAAGCCGAACATTGAGATCGGGCACTATCGTGGAAGCCGCTACTGGGGCGTTTGGGTTGATTCGGAGCTGCTTGCGGTGGTGTGTTATCGGAAAGGAGCGGAGGCGATCAAATCAGCGTTACTAAATCGCCAGTAAAAAAAGGAGACTGAGCGGACGCTCACCAAAGAACTACGTTACTTTGTAACCCAAGCAGCAGGCGCACAACCTTAATAGCGCCATGCTGCTCATGGCCACATCTCCGGCTGCCATTTTGAAAGGCTGGGAGGAGTCTATGGAACTGATGCCCATTCACATTTTTCCGTGTGCAGCACCTCGCTGTACACACGTTATACACTTGCACACCTATGAACATTGACGGACAGGCGCCGCCCAATTTACTTATATTTACTCTTAGCCTTCTTTTAAAGGGAAGAGGCCGAAACGGCCATACTGAGGGTTCTTCGTAAATACCGTCAGCCCAAGCTGGCCTTCAAACGACTCTGGCGGATGCTCGTTTTCAACGATAATGACTTGACTGTCGGAATGTTCTTCGATCAGATATTTATAAAATTTTTGTTTAAGAGTCGTGCCCTGAAGGCTATCGCCGTCGCCCTCCGGCTTGTAGTAGGCGAGCAAGGGTGAATCAAGTACGACAAAACCCGGATGAGGGAGCGAGCGCTCTTTACAAAACTCAAGCAACCCTAAAGTGGCGGCGGCGTGCGTTATCGCTCTGAGACCTTTGCCTCTGTTGCCGCGAAGCTTACCATTGATGACAAAATCCATAGCAGTTTCGTCAAAATAAACACTGCCAGTGTCGGGAAAGTCCCAAGCCTCAAGTATTCGTTCTACCGTTTTAGAAAAGTCATGTAGAACCTGGGTCGATAGCCTCGCGACAATATTTTGATTACCTATTTGCGCTTCGTCTTCGTCTCCGAATAATTCTTCTCTTTGTGCACGGAGTTTGTCTAATCTGGTAAATACAGAAAGGTGCGAAACAACTTTGCTACGAGTATCAACGAAATTGGAGTAGTCAGACTGTACATCTGACAACTCTGGAGCAATGGCGCTTTTAATCTCTCCATCAATGTCATTGAATTTGTCTTCGATCTCAATCAGAGCTTCGGACAGACGGGCCGACTCGTCATGCAACGAAGTAACTGTAGAATCAAGATCACTAGCTAGTCTCTTGATCTTTTCCATCTCTGCTGCTGCAGCAACGACTATTGCCTCAACATCACCATCGCACTCTTCGGTACTATGTTGAGATTCTGGTAAAGCGCCGCAAAGCGGGCAAGGCACTCGTTCATGGTGCACAAAAAGCGAACCGGATTCTTCGATGGCCATCAACCGACGCAAGTCTGTTACATATTGCGCCTTCAGCAAAGCAAAGCGTTCCAACATGTTGGCTATGTCATCTATCCTGTCCTTTGTCACCTCGCGGTTTTTCACAATCTCCCGTCTTTGGGTGGTCATTTGATTGAGCTGAGACTGAGCCAGTTGAAGCTTTTCTCTACTGGATGAAATAGCCCGCTCTAGTTTTTCGAGTTGATTTTCTAGTTCTTCACGCCCAAAACCGTGTTCAGTAATCTCGTCCTCTACATCAGCTATCCATTGTTCGAGAAGTTCGGCTTTTGCTCGGTCATTTGACTCCGACTGTTTGCGAGCATCTGCTGGCACTATTGCGCTATCATCCGCCCCCGTAAGCATGAGCTTCAGGGTAGACTTTTCAGCAGTTTTAGAAACATATTGG
Organism: Alloalcanivorax sp.; assembly: GCF_964221125.1. Lineage (NCBI taxonomy): Bacteria > Pseudomonadati > Pseudomonadota > Gammaproteobacteria > Oceanospirillales > Alcanivoracaceae > Alloalcanivorax > Alloalcanivorax sp. The sequence continues at coordinate 55,920 of NZ_CAXPXK010000027.1, read as the reverse complement.
CCAGTTAAGAACGGAGAATCCTGCCGAATTATTTCCTGCTCATTAACAATGACAAGTCGAGCAATGTCGCGGAAGCTTAAGGACCGGCAATCTCCATTCGCATTCTTTCGCACATATTTGCCTAGCAATTCTATGGCACCAAGAAGCCAACCGGAAATATTGTCCTCCCTGCCTGCTGCGTGTTTCATCTTCATTGTGCCACTTTCCATGGCATCAGTCGCAGCTTCAATATCCCCTTTAAATATCCGGTAGTTACCGCCCTCTATACTGCGTTCGAATGTCCAGAGGCCTTTTTCCGAGGATTCGATAGCAATACGGGCTTTTTCGTATCCGGCCAGCTCTGGAATTCCTCGCAGCTCCTTACCACCGAGAAGGAAGTCAATGGCCTCGACAAGAAAAGATTTTCCAGTATCAGATGCACCGCATACAACACTCAGGTTTTGATCGAAACCAATCCAAGCGGGGGCAACTCTACTGCCCAAAAAGCCTATGTTTCTTATTTTAACTGTTTCATCCATTTTATTAACTATCACCTAGGCCTTGTGATGGGTGAAATTGGGTAGTCCATTTATCAAAAAAACCGCTAATCAAATCTTGAAGCTCGGCAGTATCCATATTCCCGAAAGTCTCCCCAACCCAGCGGGCCCTATCCATCAGTATGCGCATATAGGGGGTAGCCATCGAGTCGACAAATGGCTTCGCATAGTCACTTGCCTGATAAAAGATCCCTTCCGCCCCCACAATTCTGGTGACAAGCCCACGGCTCATCATTAAAGAAAGTCCTGACTCAATAATTGTACGCCTAACCAGAAGCTCACCTTCTCTCATAGGAAGAGGTGGATGGAGGCTTTCGGGGCCGTTAACATCGCTTGAATGAACAACCAGATAGTCAAAATCAACAAGACGCTGCAAATCCAAAGCGACGGGGAAATTAGCTGCAAGAATGACTAACGAGCGAACACCTGTCTCAAGTGCACTATTAAATACTGTGACACTTGGTTGACGATCTTCACTCATCGCGCTCCCCCCAATTCAAACGGCTGTCATTTACAAGTTGGTGGCACATTCCTTGTTTGTCCCGCGCGCGTGTGACACTGGCAAGCGGGCTTGCATCAATGACAACATTGGCTGCCTGGCTCATTGTTGTATTTAAACGATCCATACCGCAGTCGTGCTTAGACTCGCACACATCCACAACGCCATCAAAAATATCATCTTGAAGAGCTTCGAAGACACCTGGGGGGACTGTGTCCCGGGAAAAGTTGCGCAAGGACTCCGCATGATAAAAGCGCTCACGTTGTCTTCGAAAGTTGTTCCGTATGCCATCATCTTTTTCTAGCAGGGAAAGATCGGGCGATTTCGTATTATCGTCAATGGATTGTGCATACACACGTAATAGCTCTCTCACGTAGCGATGATCCATAGATACCGTATCTTCTGGCGGTATTTCAGGTTCGGGGCGTGTAGCTAGCCCTCCACCAAATCTTACGGAATGAAAAGGCGTGGAGGCATGTTGCTCAATCATTCGAACAAGTGATACAGAATCGAATATGGTAAAATCAAAGCTCTCTAAATGGGTAAGGAGATCGCCCTCGAGCTTTATCTTGGCTGCAGACGTGATGCCATCTTCGCAATGTTTTGCCCAGTTATATTTAAGCCCTTCTTTTAACTTTGGAGCATTTGCGAGTAGCTTGCCGAGTTTTGTCCCGATTTGCTTTGGAGCAACGAAGTAATACTTTCTCGGTGACGTATATTCACCGCAATGCGTAAAGTAAATAATCTTACCCAACTCAACCCAGACATCGGAAGGAGCTAAAGGCTTATCGTAAAATTTACACTGGTAGTTGTCCCAGCCATCACTAAACTGGCTAGAGGCGATAAAACCTACGACGTCTAGCCCTTTGTCGCCTGCACCAGCAAAGCGCTTGACGCAATGATAGAAACCTTCAAGCGATGAAGCCCATTCCTCGGTGAATTCCTCCCACTCGTCCGCACCAAATAGCTGCACGCGCTTCGCTTTCGGGATAGGAATACCGGAAATTATATGCTCCGAGCTATACAATCCTTTTTGAGGATTGGGTGAAAGCTCTTTCAAATGATCTTGGTTCATTATTTTTCGCAATTGGTCGTATTTTGTATCGTATAACGCCAAAAGCAGCGGGGCATGTTTTTCTCCGCTGCCATTTCTTGTTAAGCGCTAGTCATCCGCATCAAGGATGAGCATTTTCTCCGTTACCTCGATCGAGACATTCACCTCTCGAGGTGGAACAAACAAAACACAACCAGCTCCGTGACCGGATTGAACCTCTGGCAAAAAATGCCCTCCAGCCCAACCATTACGTTGCGCCTCTTCGGCGAACCAGTTTTTAACCGGCTGAGTTATTCGTTGCTGTGATTTCCCAGTCGCCTGGTTGTAAAGCGCCAAAATTCTATCCGAAGTACATAAGACCGCATTGTCTTTCAGCTTGCATGATGCCGGTGTTGGAAATTTATAGTTTGGCGGCATATCCCCTCCTCGTTTTAGAAATTACGCTTAACGCCCACAGCAACTGCGGCTTTGTAGTGAAGTCGAAGGCGTAATGAAAAAGCCGTCGGATTTCCTGCGATTGTTATGTGTTTTCCACTGCATGTTGATGAACCCTTTCCCGCTCTAGTTGAGCTATTTCTTCCATTTGCTCCAGAGTTAAATCATGGGCTTCGAGGCGATTACCGCCTGTGATCCTCATATATTCCTCATGCCGCTTATTTTTGAAAATATCGTAGAATCCAGTAGAAGGTAAATTGGTATTTTTTTTTGCTAGAAGCGCACCATAGATAGCCACTTCACTAGGCGCAATTTTTCGACACGCTTCTTCGAATGTTTCCCATACATCATTTCTATGTGTGTCTGGATCAAAAAAATCGAATATTGCGCTATAGCGAATGGCGCTACGTCTACGCGCCTTATTCTCTAAGAGCTTGATTAATTCCGGCACCTTCTCTTCTATTACATTCACTTCGTATTCTCTAACTTACGTTTTGGGTACAGTGACACATAATTGGCATTGGGACGTCAGCGCGAATTTCCAATGAACGCGTCCGCGTCATATCACTATTCTTGAATTCCCCTAGCCCAAAATAAAACCAGAAAAGTCAGCAACTTACAAACTCAGTGATCAGGTCTGTCCCTGATATCTTGACCACCTCGCTCTCCCCACAAACCAAAACGCCGCCAGCGCCACGCGCAAACGACCTTTTAAGTAAGCCCTTACTAATTAGCCAAATCAGATAAATCGCGGGTCAAACGCCGACATCAAGGCAAGCCCGTCTAGCGGGCCTCCCCGGCAACGGCAACCCAGCAATCCGCTTAGCCTTCTCTGGCGGCACACCCAGCGCCTGCAGCACCATCTCCGCCGCAATACGGTCGGCGTGCTCCACCTCGCCGTCTTCCACGAGCAGGTTCATGGCGCCCAGGGTGGCGGAGATCACCATGCTCATGGCCATTTCTTCGTGGGCGTAGTGGAAGTCGCCTTGGCGGCGTCCGGCTTGCAGGTCGGCGCGGAGGTAGGTGGCGAGGGTGGAGCGCATGTCTTCGGCGTAGCTGACGACGGTGATGAGGGCGCGGGTCCAGTCCGGGTCGGTGCGGGCTTTGTTCATGAAGGTGCGCACGGCGATGCTGAGGCGTTCGGCGCCGCTGTCGACGGCTTCGCTGACGGTGAGGATCTGTTCGGAGAGCTGGACGGCCAGTTCCAGACCGAAGGCTTCGAGGACTTGTTCGCGGGAGCGGAAGTCGTTGTAAACGGTGCCGTTGGAGACGCCGGCTTCGTCGGCCAGGGTGTTGAGGGCCAGGTCGCCGGCCCCGGCGGGGAAATCATCAAGCCCGCCCACGTGCAGCTGCTGGATTACGAGATCGAGCTGACCCTGGTGCTGGGCAAGCAAACGGACGGGCCGGTGGAGATCACCGCCGACAACCTGCACGAATTCGTGGCGGGCCTCTGCATTGGCAACGACGTCTCCGCCCGGGACGTGCAGATTCCGCAGATGCAGTTCCACAAGGGCAAGAGCTACCGCACCTTCTGCCCGCTTGGGCCGGTGCTGTGCCTGCTGGATAAGAGCGAAATGCATTACCTGGACGAGATGCAGCTGAAGCTGACGGTGAACGGCGAGACCCGCCAGCAGGACAGCACCGCCAACCTGGTGTTCAAGCCCGCCGAAACCCTCAGCGAGTATTCGCTGATTCACAACTTCGCCCCCGGCGACGTATTGATGACCGGCACACCCGCCGGCTGCGCCCTGGGCCTGCCCAGCCCGGCGGTGACCAAAGTGGCCGCCTTGCTACCCGAATCGAAAAAATGGCAGCTTTTTATAAAGTCGCAAAAGCGCCGCCAGCAGTACCTTCAGGCCGGGGACGTGGTGGAATCCACCATCACCAGCCGCGACCAGGTGCTGGACCTGGGCAAGCAACGCCATACGATTAAGGGCGGGGTCTGACCGGGCCGGCAAAGGAGAAAAGGATGAAGGCTTTTACCATCGTCTATCAGAACACCGGCACGCTGCGCCCGACCGAGGTGCCGGCGCCCGCCGACAATCAGGTTCAGTTGGCACTGATCGGCACCTCCATCAACCCCATCGATCCGCTAGTGGCCCGGGGCTACGGCGCCCCGCTGCTCAAAACCAAGCAGCAAGTGCCCCTGATCCCGGGGCGGGACGCGGTGGCTCGGGTTGTCGACGTGGGCAAGGGCGTCACCAACTTGCAGCCCGGGCAGCGCGTGCTGGTCGCGGCCTCGCCACGCACCGGCGGCACCTATGCGGAGATCTTCAACCTGCCACGAGCCTGTGTGGCACCGATTGACCACGGCCTCAGCGACGCCACCGCCGCCGGCCTGGGCTACGCCGGACTCACCGCCCTACAATCCCTGGCCGCCGCCGGCCTCTCCGCCGACAACGCCCAAGGCAAAAACCTTTGCATCAACGGTGCCAGCGGCGGCGTGGGCTCCATCGCCCTGGTGCTGGCCCGGCGCTGGGGCGCGACCATCACCGCAGTGGCCTCCCAGTGCAACCGGGACTGGGTACGGCGTCTGGGCGCCGACCAGACCGTGGACTACCGCGACCCGTCGGCCATGGCCGCCATCGACGCGGACGTCATTCTCAACTTCGCGGCCCCCGGCGACAATCACCGGCAAGACCCACTGCTGGACGGGCTGCGCCGCCGCGACACCCCCAGCCGCGCCTACGTGAACACCACCAATCCGGTGCTCAGCTCGGTTACCGACAAGGGCGTGGTGGGCGGTCTCGCCACCAGCGGTGGGATCTACCTGAAGAAACGCCTGGCGGCACACCGGGCGGGCATCCGCTACCGCTGGGTGCTGTTCCAGGAAAACGCCGACCAGCTGGCGTACCTGGCCAAGGTGTTCGCCGACCCGGACACCCCGACCATCGTCAGCGACAGCCAGCCGCTTGATGCGCTGCCCGATGCTTTCAACGATCCGAAGGGGGCGCCGTCACCGGGGAAAGGGGTTTTTATGGTGGGTGCACCCTGACCGGGGAATTCCCGCGGCAGGATAGTTCCGACGCAAAACCTGGACACAGGTCGCCAGAGCAAATTAAGTGGCCGGCCTTAGCGAAAGCTAAAGACCTAAACATACTGGTGTTATGACTCAGCCTCATTCAAAGCGCTGCTCTCGTTCCTCGTCCTCTCGCTGTTCGCGAACTCTCATGTTTTCAATGCATCTAATCAGCTTTTCGGACACCAATCTCGCGGCCGCTGCTATCTTTTCGTTCTCATGGTCGATTAACCCACGGATGGCATCCGCTCGAGGTTGCATCGCGTCCGCTTGGCTACCAGACCAAGACGACGGTGTAGCCCGCTCAGCGAAGACTTCCAGTATCTCTTCTGGCTCAGGACAGGCTTCCAGTAACCGAAGCGCAGATTCCGACAGGAGCACTTTATCCCCATCCTTCGACCAAAGTTTGATGCCAGGCGCGACAGAGGCCCACACGCTGGCCTCATCTCTGGATCGGCACCACTCAATCAAAACGCCCACATCGACTTTAGCAAAGACAGAGCGATGCAGGCCGCCGTGGCGAATGAAGAACTGTCGACGACTCTGTTCTTCTTCAGTGCCTTCAAAAACGCGATTAAGAAACACCTCTGGCATCAAGGCGACGGTAGTCTCAATGGCAATGTCGAACCCATGAATATAGCCATATCGCTCATCCATAACGTCAAAAATCGTATTTATCCATTCGAGCTTTTCAGTCTCGTTGCCATCGCAGCTCAATGCGGCGCCCACAACGCGCTCCATGTTGTAACTTATGGCCCCATCAGGGTCATCATGATCTCTTGCAAGCCTCTGAATCGCTGCTCTTAGGCCAATCGAGCGAAGGCCCGCCCCCAACGTATCTGCGGCGCCTTCTTGGCCATGCAATTTCATGTTTACAGCATCCAACACCACATCATCGCCGTTTGATTTACTCAGAAGCCTTTGGGCAAGTTCTAGAACACGTTCTTCCGGCAAACCCGCATACTCATCTCGCCACAGGATTGGCCCATACATCCAAGGACGAATGTCAGGATCGTCCAGAATCGCCATACAGCGGTCTAGGTCTTGTTCTTTAAAATCCAGACGGGGATGCAAAGCCACCAAAACGAGCCGGAGTTTGGGGTGCCGGGCACACTGGTCAAGCAACTCCTGTGCGAATGCGGAATCAATTGAGTTAACCTCTTCAATGAAACCGCCAAAAATCGCAAAATTCTTATGGTCTTCACAGTGCGCACTCAGTGCTTTGAGCAGCTCCTGCCAAACAAATTCCAGCTCATGCGACCCTCGAACCAACCCCCGCCCAAACGTTGCGACATAGGGCATAAATCCGTTGCAGAACAGGTTATCACCCAGTTCACTAAGCTCGTAACCTGATGCCGCAAAATCTTCTCCCAGACGTAGCGCCTTCGCCTCGAGCCGCTTCTCAGCTTCGCGATATTTTTGGGAGTCGTCATGATCGAAGTCCTTGTCAAGCGCCCAATAGTCGCCCCCCTTACTCAATACATATGCCATTATCTTCGAAACTAAATCGCTAGGCTCCAGCTCCCTCTCCAATTCGGCAAGCTCATCCGGTAACGGCTCAAACTCGTCCTCGCTTTTATGCTTTGTATGATCAAGATGGATAGTGGAACGAACAGCTTTCCAACCTTCACCCCAAGGTCGGTGTGCATGCATTTTGCGAGCGGCAACGACAAGATCCCCCCGAATGGCTTTTTGGTGCCAGATCGCTCTAAATTGATTCGCCAGAACTAGCCGTGCCGGGTTCTCAAGATCAGAATCGCCGGACGTTCCCAACTGTACCGCAATATCTATGAAGGCATTTCGCCACTGCAAAAGTTCATTATGGTTAGGTTGAAATCCAAAGTTTCTTGGCCGAGCACCAAATTCGTTTACCCCAAACCCTGTCCATGGCGGTCCACCCAGGGCGGTCGAGAGCACCCGGAAGCCAAGCGATCTGCGTCCAGCCACATCTGACGAAAGGCATTCATTCATGACCGCTATACGCTGATCTAGGGAGGCATGCGTTCCGGAAAGGTATGCCTGAAAAAACCTGGTGATCTTGTCCCGAACCGAGTCGTAATTATTTTCTTCGCCCTCGTAATCCGCCACATGGATTAAAAGATTAACACAACGGTCGAAGGCACATGCATCGTAGGCCAATAACTGCAAAAGGTTGAGGATAACCGTCCGCTGCGGATTAAAACGCGGCTCCATACCGTCAAAACCAGGAGAGGTAAGCTCGACTTCGATCCTATGGAGCAACGTCTCAGGTGCAACCGGGCCGACATAGCTCAGCATGCGTGCCGCCGTATCTCCAAGTGTTAATATCCGCCCCAGCAGACCACCGGGATAGAGCCAGGCTTCAACAATCTCTTTCGCCACGGGATGATCGTGCAAGAGCCCCAGCCTGTGCGCGAACGACGTTAGCAAGCGCTCACGACCGGGAGCCTCAAAGGTCGCCCTGAGTTGATCAACAGGGATACTATCAAGTGCTGATGCTGCCAACCTATTTGCAATGGCTTGAGGCAGAATTGCCCTCCAATGCCCCCTTTTCTGCAGAACATGGCGATCCAAAAGCTTCTTGACCGATCGAAACAGCTGGCTCGAGGAATGCCCCAAAATCGAGCCAAGCACTTGCAATTCGCCATCACGTTCTCCAATTTTGGAGGCCGAAAACGAATAGACCAAAGAAAGTATTTCTGCCTGTTCTCGTAAATTATCATCCGGCTGATTCCGCTGCTCAAACAAGCGCTCAAACAGCTGTGCATCAGAAAGTTGAGCCAAGCTCTCACCTTCCTGTACCCGCTCGGCAATTGCCAATGACACCCTCGCATTTCCATCAGCAAACTCCGCTACCCGGCGAGCGTTGTTCCGACCGATGTAGGGAAAGCGACGAATGACAAGCTGCTCGGCCACCTCAGGTCCAACTGCTTCAATGTGGATTACCTCGGTTGTCTGAGGTTTGTCTTCCCTGATGTCGTATTCAACGGTGATAAGTCCTACCTCGCCACCTGCGGCTGATACCTTGCCGGCCAGCGAAGAATGTAGCTCCGAAGGGCAATTATCGAGGATCACGATGGCTCTTCGGCCCTCAGATATAAGCCTATCCAGCATTGCTGCGGCCGAAGGATTCGGTTCCGCACCAGTATCCACGTAAACGGCTATGGTTCGGTCGAGAGCCTCTTTGCCAACCGTCTCATCGAAAAGAGCTTGCACGATCCGGGTCTTCCCGACACCTGACAAGCCCGTTATGCGAACAGCCTTAGAAGTTGACCTTATAAGCTCACGCATCGGATCAATGGCATCTTCTATACTAAGCTTTCGTCCTTTCTCAGAAGGCAATGTCACCGTCACCCCCGCGGCCGAAATCAGCGTATCATCGGCGCCTTTGGGTGGGTTGCTCCAAGCCCCAAATGGCTGCCAGCCTGAATACCCCTGGCCGAGCTTACCTTTTGCCCACAGAATGACCGACGGATGCTGACGCAACCATTGAGTCAGCTTCGATCGGTCAAAAAAATTCAGGTGGATACTGTCGCTGTTAGGATCATCCTTAACGGCTTCCTGCATAGCGGCGATGCGCGCCGTCTTCATGGGAGGAGAGCAATCATCATCCAAGCTGACAATTATATAGCTGCCACGCTTCGAAGCCTGTTCTGAGATCACCTCTGATAGTTCTCCGCCGGTGACCATTTCACTCTTGATAGCCCCCTTCGACATCGAGTGCTTCTTTGCCTGGAGGATTGTATCGGGCCTCGCAAGAAACCCTGTGTTCAGGGTGTCGGCAGGAACTTGAACGTGAATATCAATTCCATCGTCAGGAGCATTGATTGAACCTGACCAGCTTACCGATGCCGGGCTATACCCATTCGCCGCCACCTCAGCCTCGGCGAGGCGAGCAATCAACTCTTCTAGCTGAGTATCGGACAGGCGGAGCAAGTCGTCCTTCTCGATGTCAAAGATTGCCACGGCTTCACCTCATTAGAATATGTCGCGCGAGAGCCGACCCGAGGCCAGCCTTGCCCAGCTCCCCCATTGAAAAACACGCGTAGCACCGACGATGCTTGAGCTCCATACCTTATATGCGCTGTAGCCGTCTCAGCCATGTATCCCATGATTCGATACGGACTGCAGGGGTGGTGTGAGCTTCGTAGTCTTGGCGCTTGACACTTTCCTCCAGATCGTTCTGGGTTCGCCCACCGACCACAACGCACCTGATATTGATGTCCTTTTCAGGATCGACGCCGAGCTTACTACGGGGCCCAAGAAATGCGTTATGCACCTTTTCACCGAACTCAGCTCGCTGTCTAACAGCATGCGCCTTTTCCCGAAACCCATTTAAGTCACGGAAAATGACGCCTAGCCTTTGAGAAATTTGCGCCACAGCTTCGGTTATCTTGTGATTGAATGCCTTGTAGTGATTAGTGTTAAGGAGATTGAATTCGGCACCTTTAACTTCGACGAGGATTACATCCATCCTAGAGCGCCCGGTAAATACGACAAAGTCAACGACGCCATCTACTAGAGGGAATTCAGAGAAACAAATGTACTCATCATCAGGCTTTGCGTATGCCTCACCAAAGATCGATAGGTCAGCTTTTAGTAGACGCTGAAGCTCTTGCTCTCCACTCCCTGATTGAACAAGTGCTTCTACGGAAGCCTTCGAGATCATACCGTCGATCACTTCGAGGCGGCGCTTCGTGACATTGTTACTCTCTGGGTATCTGGATCCGACGAAAGGATTGTGGCGAAACAGAAGCCTGTCTGCTTGAGAGACAATCCGCGGATTAATGGCTGAGCGATCTGAAAGCTCTCCATCTTCATCACCGATCATTTCCACTACCTGGCTTCGACTAAGTGTTTCCCATTTGGTATGAGGCATAAGAGCCACTTTGTCGAAGGAGTCAGACGCCCATTCGTTACGTTCGTAATGTTCAATGAAGGTGGCAGGGGGAATTATGTACCCTTGATCAAGCAAAGACTTGATGATGACTTCAACAGCGTTCGTTACCGATTGGCCATCATTCTTGTCCCCAAGATCAGTTAGAAGAACCACCATGCCAGCTGGGCCGAAGAAGCAGCGAACCCGACATATCCCTTGGCTAATTTGTGTTCTTTCGTCATTGAATTGGTGGACTATGTCGAATATCTTCATAATACATAACAATAGAGGTTATGGACCGCTTTGCAGCCTGACGGAAGGCCGCCCCCTGGACCATCGCATTATATCTTTTCATGGAGAGACGCCCTCAGCTCTTTTACAAGCCTGCGTGACTCTCTAACTACGACCTGATACGCACCCTCTAAATCTTCCTCTGATCTCCTAGCTGGATCATTGTCGGCTTTACGCCCTTCTCCAAAAATATTCGCTAGCATAGTAAAAAAATGCTCGATATCGTTTGCGAGCTTTTCATCACCCGCAAGCAACATTGCTTCAGCAGCAAGCGAATAGCCAACAAAAACATCCTCCCTCGATTCCATGCTCTTACCCATTGAGAGAACTTCGGCGGCAAGCGTCGAGTAAACTCGCAATCGTTGCTCTCTAAGCCATTTCCTTTTTTCTGATTCACGAATGGAGCGTTGAAGCCACACGATATCAAGCAACTTTGTCAACAAGGCACCAACACCAACGGCACTTACTATTTGAACCCAGTCCATTATTTATCTTTTAGTATAAACAGATATTAGGTAAGCGGCTCGAATATCCGATAAGCGCGCCTGCGTCATCTTTCTTTTTTTGATTTTCACAACATCGAATAAGACCAGAAAAATTGGCAGCTTACAAACCCATCAGTACGTCGCAGCTTGGTATCTTGCCGCCAGCTTGCCCTAAAAACAAAAAAGGGCCGCCGACGCTCCCGCGCCGGCGGCCCTTAAGTAAGCCCTTACTAGCTAGCTAGATCAGATCACTCCCACTCAATCGTAGCCGGCGGCTTAGACGAGATGTCGTACGTCACCCGGCTGATCCCCGGGATCTCATTAATGATCCGGCTGGAAACCTTCTCCAGGAACTCGTAGGGCAGATGTGCCCAGCGGGCGGTCATGAAGTCGATGGTCTCGACGGCGCGCAGGGCCACGACGTATTCGTAGCGGCGGGCGTCGCCGACGACACCGACGGATTTGACCGGCAGGAAGACGGCGAAGGCCTGGCTGGTTTTGTGGTAGAGGCCGGCGGCGTGCAGTTCCTGGATGAAGATGTGGTCCGCCAGGCGCAGGGTGTCGGCGTATTCTTTCTTTACTTCGCCGAGGATGCGCACGCCCAGGCCGGGGCCGGGGAAGGGGTGGCGGTAGACCATGTCGTAGGGCAGGCCGAGCTCGAGGCCGATTTTGCGCACTTCATCTTTGAACAGCTCGCGCAGGGGTTCGACGAGCTTGAGTTTCATGTGCTCGGGGAGGCCGCCGACGTTGTGGTGGGATTTGATCACGTGGGCGCCGCCGGTTTTGGAGGCGGCGGATTCGATCACGTCCGGGTAGATGGTGCCTTGGGCGAGCCAGTGGGCGTTTTTGAGCTTGGCGGCTTCGGCGTCGAAGATGTCGATGAAGGTGTTGCCGATGATTTTGCGCTTTTTCTCGGGGTCGGCTTCGCCGGCCAGGCGGGAGAGGAAGTGGTCTTCGGCGTCGACGCGGAGGACGCGCACGCCCATGTGGTCGGCGAACATTTCCATCACCTGGTCGCCTTCGCCGTGGCGCAGCAGGCCGTTGTCGACGAACACGCAGGTGAGCTGGTCGCCGATGGCTTTGTGCAGCAGCGCGGCGACCACGGAGGAGTCGACGCCGCCGGAGAGGCCGAGGATGACTTCGTCGTCGCCCACTTGTTCTTTGATGGCGGCAACGGCGTCGTCGATGATCTTGGCCGGGGTCCAGAGGGCGTCGCAGTCGCACAGCTCGCGGATGAAGCGTTCGAGGATGCGTCCGCCTTGCAGGGTGTGGGTGACTTCCGGGTGGAACTGGATGCCGTAGAAGCGCTTTTCGTCGTTGGCCATGGCGGCGATGGGGCAGCTTTCTGTGGTGGCGGAGACGACGAAGCCTTCGGGGACGCTGCCGACGCGGTCGCCGTGACTCATCCAGACGTCGAGGAATTCCTGGCCGCCCTCTTCGTGGTCGACGATGCCGTCGAGCAGGCGGTTGCCTTCGGCTTTGGTGACGCGGGCGTAGCCGAATTCGTGTTTTTCACCGGCGACCACGGTGCCGCCCAGTTGTTCGGCCATGGTTTGCATGCCGTAGCAGATGCCCAGCACCGGCACGCCCTGCTCGAACGCCGCTTGCGGGGCCCGCGGGGTCTCGGCGGCGGTGACGGATTCCGGGCCGCCGGAGAGGATGATGCCCTTGGGGTCGAACTCGGCGATGTCTTCGGCGGTGGCGTCGAAGGCGCGGATTTCGCAGTAGACGCCGATTTCGCGCACGCGGCGGGCGATCAGTTGGGTGTACTGGGAGCCGAAGTCGAGGATCAGGATGCGTTGGGCGTGAATGTCTTGCATGGCTTTGTCCGCTCTGGCCCCGGTTTGGGCCGGTGTTTTAAATGCAAAGGCCGGCGGGTGAGCCGGCCAGTTCAAGTTTGGTGTGTTGCCGGGTGGCTTTCGCCACCCTTTCGCGGGCGAGGCCCGCTCCCACAAAGAGCCGCTTCCGCAGGAAGCGGCCTCCCAGCGCCTTACCCGACAGGGTAGTTCGGTGCTTCCTTGGTGATGGTCACGTCGTGCACGTGGCTTTCTTTCATGCCGGCGTTGGTGACTTTCACGAAGTAGGGCTTGGTGCGCATTTCTTCGATGTTGGCGCAGCCGGTGTAGCCCATGGAGGCGCGCAGGCCGCCCATCAGCTGGTGGACGATGGCGCTCATCGGGCCTTTGTAGGGCACCCGGCCTTCGATGCCTTCGGGCACCAGTTTTTCGATGCCGGCGGCGGCGTCCTGGAAGTAGCGGTCGGACGAGCCGGTTTTGCCGGACATGGCGCCCAGGGAGCCCATGCCGCGGTAGGCTTTGTAGTAGCCGCCCTGGAACAGTTCCACTTCGCCGGGGGCTTCTTCGGTGCCGGCCAGCAGGGAGCCGATCATGATGGCGTGGGCGCCGGCGGCGACGGCCTTGGCGATGTCGCCGGAGAAGCGGATGCCGCCGTCGGAGATCAGCGGCACGTCGGTGCCCTTGAGGGCGGCGGCCACTTCGGAGACGGCGGTGATCTGCGGCACGCCGATGCCGGCGACGATGCGGGTGGTACAGATGGAGCCCGGGCCGATGCCCACTTTGACGCCGTCGGCGCCGGCTTCCATCAGCGCGATGGCGGCTTCGGCGGTGGCGATGTTGCCGCCGATCACGTCCACGTCCGGGAAGTGCTTCTTGATCCAGGCGACGCGGTTGAGCACGCCTTGGGAGTGACCGTGAGCGGTGTCGACCACGATCACGTCCACGCCCGCTTCCACCAGCGCGGCGACGCGCTCTTCGGTGCCGCCGCCGGTGCCCACGGCCGCGCCGACGCGCAGGCGGCCCTGGCTGTCTTTACAGGCGTTGGGGTAGCGGGTGGCTTTTTCGATGTCCTTGACGGTGATCATGCCGCGCAGCTCGCCGGCGTCGTTGACCACCAGGATCTTCTCGATGCGGTGCTTGTGCAGCAGGGTCTGCACTTCGTCGGCGCTGGCGCCCTCTTTCACCGTTACCAGGCGGTCGCGGCCGGTCATGATGTCGGCCACGGACTGGTCGTAGTCGGTGATGAAGCGGGTGTCACGGCTGGTGACGATGCCCACCACCTGCTGGCCTTCCACCACCGGCACGCCGGAGATGTTGTGGGCGTCGGTGAGGTTGATCAGCTCGCGCACGGTGGCGTTGGGGCTGATGGTGATCGGGTCCTTGACCACGCCGGACTCGTATTTCTTGACGGCGCGCACCTGGCGGGCCTGATCGTCCACCGGCATGCTTTTGTGCAGGATGCCAATGCCGCCTTCCTGGGCCATGGTGATCGCCAGACGGTGTTCGGTGACGGTGTCCATGGCGGAGGACAGCAGCGGGACGTTCAGCTCGATGTTGCGCGTCAGGCGCGTCTTCAGCGATACCTCATTGGGCAGCACATCGGAGTGGGCGGGCAGGAGCAGAACGTCGTCGAACGTCAGTGCTTCTTGGGCGATTCTGAGCATGTTGCACCCCTTGGCACACAGAGAAACTGAGGGGAGTCTGGACCCCGGGGCGCCGGGCTGTCGCCGGCCGGGAAGCCGGGTCGGGCAGGTAGGAGCCGGCGCAAGGGCGAACCAGGGGCTCCGTTAAATTAAGCCGGACATTATAAAGCATTTACCGCCTCAGCAGCAATCGGAGCTGCAAGCCTCAAGCTACAAGCCGCAGGCAGGCGGTGCTGAAGGAAGGGCCGTGCCGTTGCGGTGGGGCCGATACAGGATTCAGGATGCAGGATACAGGGGTGAGGTCGGTGCTATTCGGGTGGGGCCTCACTTCGTAGTGGGCTGGCCGGCCTCGATATCGGGGCGCGGGCCAAAGGGGTGACACCACACCGCCTCCTGTATCCTGCATCTTGTATCCTGAATCGTCTTCTCGTCGACAGGCACGGCCTCTCTTCCAGCACAACCCGGCTTGCAGCTTGAAGCTTGAAGCTTGTAGCCGGCGCCCTAGCGCCGTAAATTGCGCGGCATGACTTCTTCGCGCACCGAACCGTATTCCGTCAGCCGCTTGAATCTGGAGGCCCAGGGCCTGCTGGAAGGCAGCTTCCCGCTGATCTGGCTGCAGGGCGAGATCTCCAACCTGGCGCGGCCGCGCTCCGGGCATATCTATTTCAGCCTTAAGGACGACCGCGCCCAGGTTAACGCCGCCATGTTTCGGAACCGTAACAGCCTGCTGCGCTTCCAGCCCCGCGACGGCCAGCAGATTCTGGTGCGCGCCCGGGTGACGGTGTTCGTGCCGCGCGGCGGTTTCCAGATCATCGTCGAGCACATGGAGGAAGCGGGTGAAGGCGCGCTGCGCGCCCAGTTCGAGGCGCTCAAGGCGAAGCTGGAATCCGAGGGGCTGTTCGCCCAGGAACGTAAGCGCCCACTACCGGCGTGGCCCAGGCGTATAGGGGTGATCACCAGCCCCAGCGGCGCGGCGATCCGCGATGTGCTGCAGGTGCTCAAGCGCCGGGCGCCGTCGATTCCGGTGCTGATCTACCCCACCCCGGTGCAGGGCGCCGAGGCGCCGGCGCAGATCCGCCGGGCGCTGGCGCTGGCGATTCAGCGCAACGAGTGCGACGTGCTGGTGCTGGGGCGCGGCGGCGGCAGCCTGGAAGATTTGTGGGCGTTCAACGACGAGGCGCTGGTGCGCGCGGTGGCGGACAGCCCGATTCCGGTGGTCAGCGCGGTGGGCCACGAGGTGGACGTGTCGCTGTGTGATTTCGCCGCCGACGTGCGCGCGCCCACGCCCTCGGCGGCGGCGGAGCTGATCAGCCCGGACGGCGACGCCCTGCTCGCCCGCCTGGGCGTGCTGGGCCGCCGCCAGCGGCATTTGATGGCCCAGAACCTGCGCGGCCAGCGCCAGCGGCTGGAGGGCCTGGCCCGGCGGCTGCACGCCCGCCACCCGAACCGGCAGCTGGAGCAGACCCGCCAGCAGGTGGACGAGCTGCAGGCGCGTATGGCGCGCACCCTCAATCACCGCCTGGCGCTGCTGCGCGGCCGCTGGCAGCCGCTGGACGTGCGCCTGCGCCAGCAGTCGCCGGCCCAGCAGGTGACGCGTCAGGCTCAGCGGCTGGCCGAGCTGCAGCGGCGCCTGCCGGTGCCGTTGCGGCATCAGCAGCGGCATCTGGCGCAGCGCCTGGACGGCGCGGCGCGGCGGCTGCACACCGCCAGCCCGCTGGCGACCCTGGATCGGGGGTATTCGTTGACGCTGGTGGAGGGGCAGCCTTTGCGATCGGTGGCGGCGGTGAAACCCGGCGATACCGTGACCACCAGAGTGGCGGATGGGGCGTTTGACGCCACTGTGACTCGGGTTGAGCCGAACGAATAGAGTCTCTGTAATCCCGCGAAGCGCCCTTTGTAGCCAACCTTGTGCGAGCGGGCCTTGCCCGCGAAAGGCAAGCAAAGCTTGCCGGCAGGATCTCAGAGGCCTTTCTAACGGCAGCACCAACAACATCTCTGATATCCCGCCGGGCGGCTAGCGCCACCCTTTCGCGGGCTGGGCCCGCTCCCACAAGCCCGCTCGCACAACCGGGCTTCGTAGCTGCCTTGCCTGCCTGCTCCCAAGGCCCGCTGTCGCCGGGTTAGAGGTAGCGGCTGAGGAGGCGGGCGAGGCGGCGGCGGCGGAAGGGTTTGGCGAGGTGGGCGTCCATGCCGGCGGCGAGGCAGCGCTGGCGCTCTTCGAACATGGCGTTGGCGGTGAGCGCGATGATCGGCACCGGGTCGCGGCCGGCTTCCCGTTCGCGGCGGCGCAGGGCGCGGGTGGCTTCCAGGCCGTCCATGACCGGCATCTGCACGTCCATCAGCAGACAGTCGAAGTGCTGCTCCGCGCACATCGCCAGGGCGGTGGCGCCGTCGCCGGCGGTGGCCACCTCCAGCCCCAGGTGCTCAAGCATGCGGCACGCCACCAGCCGGTTGACGTCGTTGTCCTCCACCAGAAGCACCCGGCCGCTCAGCTGGGTGACCTCCTTTTTCGGTTCCGGCACCGCCGGCTGCTCCACGGCGCGGCGGCTGCGCACGCGCAGCGCCAGGGAGAAGCAGCTGCCCTGCTCCGGGTCGCTGGTGACGGTCAGGTCGCCGCCGAGAATCTGCGCCAGGCGCCGGGCGATCACCAGCCCCAGGCCGGTGCCGCCGAAGCGCCGGGCGCTGGAGGAATCGAGCTGCGAGAACGCCTGGAACAGCCGGTCGAGCTTGTGCTCGGCGATGCCGATGCCGGTATCGCGCACGTCGATGGTGAGGTTGAGCATGTGGCGCTCGTCGTGGCGCACGCCCACCAGCACGCGGATGCCGCCGGCCTCGGTGAATTTCACCGCGTTGGAGATCAGGTTACTGAGGATCTGCCGCAGGCGGGTGGCGTCGGAGCGGATCTCCAGGCCGGCCAGCGCCTCCGCGCCCTCCATGTCCAGGTAGAGGCCCTTTTCCCGGGCCAGGTAGCGGAAGGTGCCCACACAGTTCTGCAGCAGCGGTTCCGGGGCGAAGTAGCTCTGGTCGATCTCCATGCGCCCGGCTTCGATGCGCGAGAAGTCGAGGATGTCGTTGATCACCGCCAGCAGGTGGCCGGTGGATTCCAGGGCGGCGTCGGTGTATTCGCGCTGCTCGTCGTCCTGGTGGGTGGTTTCCAGCAGCTGCAGCATGCCCAGCACGCCGTTCATGGGGGTGCGCAGCTCGTGGCTCATCATCGCCAGGAAGTCGCTCTTTGCCTGGCTGGCGTGTTCGGCGCGGTGGTGCGCCTCGCGCAACTCGGTCATGGCGACCTGCTGATCGCGGCGTGCCTGATCCAGGCTGGCGGCCAGTTCGTTGATGTCGGTCTGCAGATGGCCCAGCTCGCCGCTGAGCGGGCGCACCCCGCGCACGTGGTAGTCGCCGCCGCGGATCACCCGCACCAGCCCGGACAGGTAGCTGATCGGGTCGGCGATCTGCCGCGCCAGGTAACCGGCGCTGAACAGCCCCACCACCATGGCCAGCAGCGCCGGCAGCAGGCTGGTGCCGATGATCTCCTTCTGGCGGGCGAGGATGCGCCCCCGGGACACGCCCAGCACCACCTCGCCGATGCGGTCGGGCCGCGCCGGGCGGCCTTCGCCGAAGGCCGGGTCCAGGGCCACCGGCTGGCGGTAGATACCGGCGTGGAATTCCAGCACGTCCTCGCCCACCACCCGGTCGGCCTCGAGGCCGGCGCGCAGCAGCGGCTCGCCGTCCTGGTCGCGGAACTGCACGTACTGCACGTCCGGCCGCGCCAGCACCATGTTGGCCTGGCGGCGCAGGTCGGACAGATTACCGCTGAGCACGCCGTATTCGGCGCTGCCGGCCAGTTGCTGGGCGAGGAAGCCGCCCAGCTGGCGCACCTCGTTGTCGGCGTCCTGAAAACGCTGCCAGGTGAGCGATACCAGCACCAGGATCAGCATGATCAGCGCCGGGATCACCCCCAGCCATTGCAGTTGCCGGCGAATGCCGCCGCGACGTGTCATGGCGTAGCCTCCAAAATCCGTTCCAGGGGCGCCCGATCCACCGGGCCCAGGTCGTAGGCGCCGGCCACGTGCTCGTTCACGGCCAGGGAATAATGGCCGGCGAAGCCCGGCGCGGGCCAGTGGCCGAGCCGCTGGTGGGCGTGCACCGCGTCCCGCGCGGCGGCGGCCAGATCCGTAAGCAGCACACGGGCGCTGGCGACGCTGCCGGCGCGCACGTAGGCGCCGTCCGGCCCCACCACCGGCACCCGCTGGCGGTAGCTGGTGAGCAGCACCAGCCGGGCGGCGCCGCCGTCGAACAGGGTATGGTCCTCCGGCAACAGCAGCGCGTCCCATTCCGGCAGGTGGCGGCGCAGCAGCACGCCGAGCCGGCCCGGCTGGGGCACCGTGACCGCCTCCAGGCTCAGGCCCGGCGGCGCCGGCGGGATAGTCCGCCAGACGCTGTGCGGGGCGCGCAGGATGCCGATGCGCCGGGCATCCGGCAGCAGGGCGCGCAACAGGGCCAGCTGGGTGTCCAGTGGCACGCCCTGCCAGACGGCGCTGCACCGGCAATCGTCGGTGATCAGGCGGTCGGCGGCGCGGCGCGGCACCGCCAGCCCGAGCACCGGCGGCCCGCCGTCGGCCAGGGCGTCGCGGAACGCCTGCTCGCCCAGGGCCACCCCCAGGTCGGCGTCGTCGTCCACCAGGCGCAGGGTGTCGCCGGCCAGGGCGCGCAGGGCGTCGGCGAACTCGTCGGCGGCTTCCGTGGAGGGCGCGCGCACCGACAGCCGCACCGGAGCCTCCGGGCCGCGGCCGGCCGCCGGCTCGGCGGCGAGCACAGGGGCGCCCAGGGCGGCGGCACCGGCCGCCACGCCAAGCAGCAGTAAAGCGATCCCCCAGGCGCGACGCATCCTAGCCGCCACGCCTCCAGGCGCCTTTGGTGTTGCTGTTATCGTGCCTCATCGGCTGCGACCCCCGCTTCTGATCCCTAGAAAGTGACCGTGGCGCCGATCCAATAGCGCTGGTCGTCCTGGTACTGGTTTTCGACAAAAACCACCGGTTCTTTATTGAGCGGGTGTTGGACCACGAAACGCCATTCCACCTCTGTCTGATGCAGACGGTGCCGGAAACCGAGCTGCGCATCCAGCCGCTCGAAGGGGTAGTCGTTGTAATCGCGGGCCAGGTAATAGGCGGTGGACCAGGACCAACCGCCGCCCAGGCGCCAGTGCCACAGGGCGCTGGCGCTGTCGCGGGCGGCGAAGCGCTGCTCGGTGGCTATGTTGGCTTCGGTGTGCACATGGGCGCCGGTGAGCCGTAGGAGATGACGGGCATTGGGCCGCCAGCTCAGCTGCGCCTCGGTGCCGCGGTGCTCCACCTCACCGTCGTTGGCCGGATCGAACTCGAACGGGTTGAGGGCGCCGCTGACCAGGTCCCAGAGCTCTTCGCGGAAGTAACGGATGTCGAGCTCGAAGCCGCCCAGGGCACCGGCGAAGAAGCGCCCGTAGTAGCCCAGCTCGCGGGAGCGGATGCGCTCCGGCTTGAGCATGCCGGGGCTCTGCTGGGTGACGAAGAAGTAGGCCGGGTTCCAGCCCAGCAGGGCCTGCTGGTTGCCGGCGAAGGGGGCGCTCAGGTCGGTGATCGGCAGATTGATGCGCGCCTGGTCTTCGTAGATGTCCGGGGTGCGCAGCGCGCGGGCGTAGGAGGCGCGCAGGGTGTGGCCGCGCACCACCTGCCAGTTGATGCCGGCGCGCGGGCTGAAGTGCTCGCCATTGATGTCGTCGTACTCCCAGAAGCCGCCCAGGCTGATGGTCACCGGCGCCACCGGTTTCACCGCCAGGTTGGCGAACAGGCGCCGGCTGACGTTCTCACCGGTGCCGGACAAGAACGCCTGGGACTCGCCCCGGTCGTGGCGCAGGTTGGCGCCGGCCACCAGCCGTGCCCAGTCGGTGACCTGCAGGGTGTCCTGGATTTCCAGGTCGTAGCGGGTTTCCTGGGTGCCCAGCCAGGCGCGGCCGCAGAACGCCTGGGCGCCGCTGGCCTGCAAGGTGGCGTAGCGGTTCTGTATCCCCGGGTCGGCGCCGGCGGCGGCCAGGGTCTGGCCGATGTCGCTGTTGTTGGCCAGGTACAGGTCGCGCAACTCCTGGGAGAAAAACAGGCCGCCGCCGGGCCCCTGGGCGCCGGTGAGCGGGTCGCGGAAGCACAGGTCCAGGTTGTTGTCTTCGTTGGTGTACTGGCCGTAGGCGCTCACCTTGAGCTGGTGGCGCGGGGAAAACTGGCGTTGCCAGTCGAGGCCGAAGAAGGCGCGCTCGCCCACCTGGTGGGTGTCGTCGTAGTAGTCGGCCAGTTCCTGCAGGCCGGATTCCGGCGGCCGGTCCAGCCGTGAGCGGCTGCCGCCGGCGTGCACGGTGAGCGTGTCGCGCGGCGACAGCTCGAACACGGTGCGGCTGTTGAGCTTGTCGACGCGCTTGGCGTCGCCGTTTTCCAGCGGTGTGATGCCGGCGTCGTAGCCGTCGTCGCGCTGGCTGCTGACGCTGACGCGGAAGGCGCCGTTTTCGAACTGGTGGCTGGCGCCCAGGCGCGCGTCGCGGATGCCGTTGTTGCCGGCACGCACGCTGACCCGCTGGCCGACACTGTCGCGGGGGTCGCGGGTGATGATGTTGATCACCCCGGTGAAGGCGTTGGCGCCGTAGGCGGCGGAGGCCGGGCCACGGGTGACTTCGATGCGCTCCACATCTTCCAGGCTGACCGCCAGATCGTTCCAGCTGACCCGGGCGAAGCCGGGCTGGTAAACGCTGCGCCCGTCGATCAGCACCAGCATGCGGCGGGTGTCGCGGGCCTGGGTGCCGTGGTAGGAGACCGTGGGCACGTTGCCGTCGGCCTTGGCCACCGCCATGCCCGGCACCAGACGCAACACCTCGTGCAGCTCCCGGGCGCCGCTGGCGCGAATCAAATCCCGGTCGATGATAGTAACGCTGGCGGGCACTTCGGAAATGGGCTGGTCCAGGCGCGCCGGGGTCAGCACCCGGGGCACCTCGCTATCGGAATCGAACGGCGCGTCCGCCCAGGCAGGCAGAGTCAGCCATGGCAGACAGGCCAGTAGTAGAAGTTTATGCCCCCGCACTTCTTCCCCCAGATTTTAGAACCGGCTATTTCTTAACGTGCTTCATCATGCGGCGTTTGCGTTTGATTTGCCGTTCGGTGAGCTGGGTCTTGCGGCCCTCGTAGGGGTTGTCGCCGGACTTCAGCTCCAGCCGGATCGGCGAGCCTTCAATCTTTAGCAGCTCCCGGAAGCGGTTCTCCAGGTAGCGCTGGTAGCTGTTCGGTAACGACTCGGTACGGTTGCCGTGGATCACCACCGTGGGCGGGTTGGAGCCGCCCAGATGCGCGTAGCGCAGCTTGGCCCGGAAGCGCCCGGCGCGCGGCGGCGGGTGCGAGTGGGTGATGTCCTGCAGCATGCGGGTGAGCGCGTTGCTGCCCAGCTTGATGAAGGCGGAATCCCAGGCTCGTTCGATAAAGCCGAACAGGTCGCCGACGCCGGTGCCGTGCAGCGCGGAAATAAAGTGCACCTTCACCCAGGGGGCGAAATGCAAGCGCCGTTCCAGCTCGCGCTTGACCCACTGGCGGTGGTCGGCCTCCAGGCCGTCCCATTTGTTCACCGCGATCACCAGGGCGCGGCCGGTTTCCAGCACATAGCCGAGCAGGTGCAGGTCCTGGTCGGTGATGCCGTCGCGGGCATCGATCACCACCATCACCACCTGGGCGGCGTCCACCGCCTGCAGCGCCTTGATCACGGAGAATTTTTCGATGGTCTCGTGGACCTTGCCGCGGCGGCGGATGCCGGCGGTGTCGATCAGCACGTAGTTGCGCTCGCCGTCGCCGTTGCGGTCCTGGCGCACGAACGGCACCTCGATGGTGTCGCGGGTGGTGCCGGCCTGGTCAAACACCACCACCCGCTCCTCGCCGAGGATGCGGTTGATCAGGGTGGATTTGCCCACATTGGGACGCCCCAGCACCGCCACGCGCACGGTGTCCGGATCGGCGGGCTCGCCGTCGTCCTCGTCCGCTTCGGGAAATGCCTTGAGCACCTCGGTGATCATGCCGCGCACGCCGCGCCCGTGGGCGGCGGCGATCGGGAACAGCTCGGTGAGCCCCAGGCCGTAGAAGTCCGCCAGGGCGGTGTCCGGGTCCAGGCCGTCGGTTTTGTTGACCGCCAGGTAGACCGGCTTGGGCAACTTGCGCAGCTCCGAGGCCACCTGCTCGTCGGCGGCGGTGAGGCCGGCGCGGCCGTCCACCAGGAACAGCACCACGTCCGCTTCGCCCACCGCCTGCAGGGCCTGGTCGGTCATCGGCCGGTCGATGCCCTCTTCGCTTTCGCCGATGCCGCCGGTGTCGACCACCGTGTAGGGGCGGTCGCCCAGGCGGCCGTCGCCGTACTGGCGGTCCCGGGTGAGGCCGGGGAAGTCCGCCACGATGGCGTCACGGGTGCGGGTAAGGCGGTTGAACAGCGTGGATTTGCCCACATTGGGGCGGCCCACCAGGGCGATCACGGGTTTCATTGGGGCTCGGTCGGAGTGGCTGTGGTGATTTAGGGGGCAGGATACAGGCGTGCGGGGTTTCTAGCTACAAATGGCAAGCTACAAGCCCGGCGATGCGCGGGGCTTGTAGCTCGGGGCTTGCGCCTAGTCGTCCGCTTCGATGCGGTAGGCGGCGAGCTTGCCGTCGGCGCTGAGCGCGTAGAGCACGTCGTCGACCACCACCGGCGTGGACGAGAAGCCGTCGCGGTCGTGGCGGTAACGGGCCACCAGCTCGCCGGTGTCGGCGTCCATCCAGTGCAGGTAGCCTTCGAAGTCGCCGACCACCACCAGGCCGTCCTGAACGGCGGTGCCGGTGAGGCGGCGGCCGTAGAGCTTGTCCTGCTGCCACAGGAAGCTGCCGCTGCGCTGCTCGGCGGCGCGCACCAGGCCTTCGTCGTCGGCCACGAACAGGGTGCCCAGGTAGGAACTGATGGTCTGGTGGCTGGACAGGTCCTTGCTCCAGTAGGGGCGGCCGTTTTCCCAGTCGAGCACCGACAGCTGGCCCTGGAAGGTGGCGGTGAAGACGCCGCCGTTTTCCACCAGCATGTTGGCGTTCACGTCCACCAGGCGGTCCAGTTCGGAGCGGCCGGAGGGTTCCGCCACGCGGCGCTCCCACAGGGGCGCGCCGGTGTCCGCTTCGATGGCAGCCACCTTGCCGCTGGCGAAGCCGGCGTAGACCCGGCCGTTGACGATCACCGGCTGGGCACCGCCGAGCAGGGTCAGGTTGGGCACCGTGGTTTCGTAGTCCCAGAGTTGCTCGCCGCTGCTGCCGTCCAGGCCCAGCACATGGCCGTCGATGGTCTGCGCCACCACCAGGCTGCCGTTGCTGGTGGGCGCGGCGAGCACTTCACTGCTCACTTCGGTGCGCCACAGCGGCTCGCCGTCTTCGCTGTCCAGGGCCACCACGTCGCCTTCGCGGGTGCCGTAGAGCACCTGGCCGTAGCCGGCGTAGAGGCCGCCGGAGATGCGGTCCTCGGTTTTGCTGC
Organism: Alloalcanivorax sp.; assembly: GCF_964221125.1. Classification (NCBI taxonomy): domain Bacteria; kingdom Pseudomonadati; phylum Pseudomonadota; class Gammaproteobacteria; order Oceanospirillales; family Alcanivoracaceae; genus Alloalcanivorax; species Alloalcanivorax sp. Next base: position 31,767 of record NZ_CAXPXK010000027.1, on the reverse strand, counting down.
GCCACTGGCGTTTGCCGTTTTCCCGGTCGAAGGCGTAGACGCGGCCGTGGATGTCGGCGGCGAACACCTGCTGGTTGGTCACCGCCGGGGTCAGCGTCATGGCGGTTTCGTCGACGCCGTCACCGGCGCCGGAGCGCCACAGACGGTCCACGTCGTAGCGGGCCTCGAACTCCGGCAGTGGGTTGGGTTCGATGGCGTTGGGGTTGCTGCTGCAACCGGCCAGCGCCACCAGACCGAGCAAAAACGGGGCCGTGAAGGCTTTCAACATAGGGTTCACTATAGGGACTTCATGTCGTCGAGTTTCATTTGCACGCGGTCCTTGGCGGCGCCGTTATCCAGTGCCTCCAGCGCGCCGGTGTAGGCGTCGCGGGCCGCGTCCCATTTTTCCCGGGCGCCGGCGATGTCCCCTTTCAACTCCAGCGCCTGGGCTTCCCAGGCTTCCGGGAAGGTGCGTGAAATCTGCTGTTCCGCGGCGTCCAGATCCCCCTGTTCGATCTGCACCCGCGCCAGGCGTACCCGGGCGGTGTATTCGAGCTCCTTGCTGGCGGCGTCTTCGGCCACCGCTTTGAGCTGCTCGGCGGCGCCGTTGAGGTTGCCCTCGTCGGCGGCCAGCTTGGCCAGGGCCAGGCGGGCGTAATCCGCGTAGGCGGTGGACTCGAAGTCTTCCAGCAGGGTGTCGGCGGCGCTGCGCACCTGCTCGGCGTCACCGCCCTGGCCCAGGCCGGCGACCAGGGATTCGTACACCTTGGACGCTTCCGCCGCCTGGCCGCTGCTGTGCTCCTGCCACTGGCGCCAGCCGATCATGGAACCGATCGCCAGCACGATCACCACAATCGTGGCGGTGCCGTTCTTCTGCCACCATTCCTTGAGGCGTTCCGCCTGTTCTTCTTCGTCCCGGATGTAATCTGCCACCCCAATGTCTCCTTATTCGCTTTTTGGCGCGAGGCGCGCGGCCAGCCATTGGGCGACCTCGTCCTCGGACAGTTGCTGTTGTTCGCTTTGATCACGCAGCGGTTTCACCGCCACCTGTTTGGCGGCCACTTCGTCTTCCCCCAGGATCAGGGCGAAGCGGGCGCCGCTGCGGTCGGCTTTCTTCATCTGGCTTTTGAAGCCACCGCCGCCGCAATGACACTGAATGCCGACACCGGGCAGGGCGTCGCGCAGTTTTTCGGCCAGCACCAGCGCCTGGGTCTGCACGTCGCCCATGGCGGTAATATAGATCGCCACCGGCGCCGGCAGTTCCGGACGCTTTTGTTCGAGCAGCAACACCAGCCGCTCCAGGCCCATGCCGAAGCCCACCGCCGGGGTCGGCTTGCCGCCCAATTGCTGCACCAGGCCGTCGTAGCGGCCGCCGGCGCAGACCGTGCCCTGGGCGCCGAGGGCGGTGGTGGTCCACTCAAACACGGTTCGGCCGTAGTAATCCAGCCCGCGTACCAGGTTGGGATTGATCACGTAGGGCACGCCGGCGGCATCGAGCAGCGCGCGCAGCCCGTCGAAGTGGGCGCGCGCCTCTTCGCCCAGATGGTCGGCCAGGCGCGGGGCGTTTTCCAGCACCTCGCGGGTGCCCGGGTCCTTGCTGTCGAGCACGCGCAGCGGGTTCCGTTCCAGGCGGTTTTGTGAATCCTCGTCGAGCCGGTCGCGGTGCTCGCGCAGGAACGCCACCAGCGCCTCGCGGTAGCGGGCGCGGTCGTCGTTGTCGCCGAGGGTGTTGAGCTCCAGGGTGACCTGGTCGCTCAGGCCCAGCTCTTTCCACAGCCGGGCGGTGAGCAGGATCACTTCCGCGTCGATGTCCGGGGTGGCGATGCCGAAGGTTTCCACGCCGATCTGGTGGAACTGGCGGCTGCGGCCCGCCTGGGGGCGCTCGTAGCGGAACATCGGGCCGGTGTACCAGAGCCGCTGGGTCTGGTTATAGAGCAGCCCGTGCTGCTCAGCGGCGCGCACGCAGCCGGCGGTGCCTTCCGGGCGCAGGGTCAGGCTGTCGTCGTTGCGGTCGGCGAAGGTGTACATCTCTTTTTCGACGATGTCGGTCACTTCGCCGATGCCGCGCGCGAACAGCTCGGTGCGCTCGACGATGGGAAGACGAATCTCCTGGTAGCCGTAGGCCGCCAGCACCGCCCGGGCGCGCTGCTCCAGCCACTGCCACAGGGGCGTCTGTTCGGGCAGAACGTCGTTCATGCCACGAATCGACGTGATCTTGTTGCTCACCGGTTCTCCTTATTTAACGTCTTGCGGGGCGTTATTCGCTTCGCAGGATCACGCCTTTCTCTTCGTCCTCGCGCTGCCGGGCCACCTTGGCGCGCACCATGCGCTCCAGTTCGTCGACCAGGTTCTCGGACTTGATGTGGTGGCTCTTCTGGCCGTCCGCGTAGGACAGGTTATTGGGCGTGCCGCCGGTGAGGCCGACATCGACTTCGCGGGCTTCGCCGGGGCCGTTGACCAGGCAGCCGATCACCGCCAGGTCGACGGATTCGTTGATGTCCTCGAGACGCGCTTCCAGCTCGTTGACGGTCTTGATCACGTCGAAGTTCTGCCGGGAGCAGCTCGGGCAGGCGATGATGTTCACGCCTTTCTTGCGCAGGTTCAGGCTTTTCAGGATGTCGAAGCCGACGCGGATTTCCTCCACCGGGTCGGCGGCCAGGGACACGCGGATGGTGTCGCCGATGCCTTCCATCAGCAGCCCGCCCAGGGCCACCGAGGATTTCACCGTGCCGGAACGGAAGGTGCCGGCCTCGGTGACGCCCAGGTGCAGGGGCTGCTCGATCTGGCTGGCCAGCTTGCGGTAGGCCTGCAGGGTCATGAACACGTTGGAGGCTTTGACGCTGACCTTGAAGTCCTGGAAATCGTAGCGGTCGAGGATCTCGGCGTGGCGCAGGGCGGATTCCACCAGCGCGTCGCTGGTCGGTTCGCCGTATTTGCGCTGCAGCTCTTTTTCCAGCGAGCCGGCGTTGACGCCGATGCGGATCGGCACGCCGTGGTCGCGGGCGGATTCGATCACCGCGCGCACCCGGTCCTCGCGGCCGATGTTGCCCGGGTTGATGCGCAGGCAGTCGGCGCCTTCGTCGGCCACTTTCAGGGCAATCTTGTAGTCGTAGTGGATGTCCGCCACCAGCGGCAGGGCCACCTGCTTGCGGATCTTGCCGAAGGCTTCGGCGGCGTCCATGTCGGGCACCGAGACGCGCACGATGTCCGCGCCCACTTCCTGCAGGCGGCGGATCTGGCCGACGGTGGCCTCCACGTCGCAGGTGTCGGTGTTGGTCATGCTCTGCACGGAGATCGGCGCATCGCCGCCCACCGGCACGGAGCCGACGTGAATCTGACGGGATTTGCGGCGCTTAATGGAGACTTCCGGTTCCATGCTAACTCCTGAAACGACTAGGGCAGCGTGACGCGGACCACGTCACCGGAGCGTTGGCTGGGCAGGCTGACCGCGGAACCGTTGATGCGTACCGCGCTCACTGCCGCCGCGTCGCCCAGGGTAACGCGGAACGGTGCCTCGCCGTCCAGATTGACGCTGCCACCGGCGTTCTGTTGGCCCTGGGTGAGCGTGGCGCCGGTGGCGTCCACCACTTTGATCCAGCAAACGCGGGAAAATTCCAGGGTCAGGCTGTCGATGCCGTCTTCGCCGGGGGCGGCGGCCAGTTCGGTTTGCGAGGCCTGGCTTTGCGGTGTTTGTTCCGCCAGCTCCGGGCGGGACGCGGGTTCACCGCCGGAGGAGCCGTCGTTGGACTGTTCGGAGGGCGGCTCGCCGCCCTGGTCGCTGTCGCCGCCGCTTTCGGGCAGCGGCTGCAGGCTGTCGTCCACCGGCTCGCTGGGCTCGATGGTTTCCGGCATGGCCGGATCCGGGGCCTGCGGCGGCGCCGGGCTGTCGAAGGTTTCCTCGCCGCCACGACCGCCGTCGTCCACGGACGGCTCGGGCCCGCCCATGTCGTCGCGGGGCCACAGCCACCAGCCCACGGCCACCAGCAGCACGACCACCAGCACCGCCAGGGCCGGCAGACGCCATTCCCGATTGCTGGGGGCTTCGTCCAGGGCCGCCTGCTCGCGCTCGCGCTCATCCTGGCGCATTTCGTCCACGCGCTGCTGGAATTGCCGGGCCAGCTCTTCCGCCGGCAAGCCCAGAAAACGGGCGTAGTTACGCAGATAGCCCTTGATGAAGGGGGCTTCGGGCAGGCGCTCGTAATCGTCTTGTTCCAGGGCCCGCATATAGGAAGTGGACAGCCGCAGATGCTTGCAGGCTTCCTCCTGGCTGAGACCCTTCTCTTCCCGGGCCCGGCGCAGTCTCTCGCCGGGTAATACGGTCTCGTTGGCGCTCATTGACGTCCCTCCTGCGCGCTCCGCCATTCCTGCCAGAGCTTGTGCTCCCGGGTACCGGGATAGAGATTCTGCAGGGCCAGCTCATAGCTGGACTGCTGATCCTGTAAGCCGAGGGCGGCGGCCAGTTGAATGCCGGTCCACAGCCCTTCGGCGCTCTGCCGGCCGATGCGGCGCTCGTACTGTTTGTAGTAATCCCAGCCCATCTGGTGGCGGCCCTCTTCATGATAGAGCTTGGCCAGTTGCAGGGTGGCGTGGGTGGAGCGGCCGTTGAGGCGCAGGGCACGGATGAACGCGTCCTTGGCGTCGCCGGGCCGGTCCAGCGCCGCGTAGCTTTGCCCCATGTTGCTGAAGGCGCTGGCGCGGCCTTCATAGTTGGGGTCGTTGGCGGCGCGCTTGAATTTCTCCAGGGCCTCTTCGTAGCGCCGCTGGGTGTACAGCAAGGTGCCGTAATTGTTCAGTGCCGGGGCGTAGTTGCGGTCGGCGGACAGCGCTTTGCGGTAGTGGTATTCCTCTTTCTCCGCGTCGCGCTCGTAGTTGTACAGCAGCGCCATGGCGTTGTGGGCGGCGGCGCTGTCGTCGTCGATGGACAGCGCGCGGGAGAAATGGCGGCGGGCTTCGGACGGGTCGCCCATCTGCAGATACTGCAAACCGGCGGCGACCCGGGTGCGCACCGCTGCCTGGGGGTCGGCGGCGGGCCCGCCGCCGGTGGTCGTGGTGGTGCAGCCGGCCACCGCGACGGTGGCCACCAGAATCAGAACGAGCTGTCGAAGCATTGGGTTCATTGCACGGATGCTGTTTTGCTGTCGGGCTGTTCCGAGCGATGGAAAATGGATTCCTTCCATCGTTCGCTGCGACGGGTACGGTCTTTCACTTCGCCCACCAACTGGCCGCAGGCGGCGTCGATATCGTCGCCTCGGGTAGTGCGCACGGTGGTCATGACGCCATTGTCATTCAGGAATTTGTGGAATGCCAGAATGTCGCTTTTGCGCGAGCGTTCATAGCCCGCGTGGGGAAACGGGTTGAAGGGAATCAGGTTCACCTTCACCGGAATGCCGCGCAGCAGCTTGACCAGCTGGCGGGCGTGCTCCGGTTTGTCGTTCACATCGCGCAGCATCACGTATTCCATGGTGATGGTGTTGTGGCGATGGGTGATGTTGTCACTGTAACGCTTGCACGCCGCCATCAGCTCCTTGAGCGGATATTTGCGGTTGAGCGGCACCAGTTCGTTGCGCAGCTCGTCGTTGGGGGCGTGCAGACTCACCGCCAGGGACACGTCCAGGTCGGCGCTGAGCTGATCAATCTTGGGGATCACCCCGGAGGTGGACAGCGTGATGCGGCGCTTGCTGATGCCATAGCCCAGGTCGTCGCGCATCAGGCGCATGGCGGCCAGTACCGGCTGATAGTTCAGCAGCGGCTCGCCCATGCCCATCATCACCACATTGGTGATCGGGTGCTCGCCCAGGTTCTTGCGCGGGCCGAACGAACGGCTCGCCTGCCAGACCTGGCCGATGATTTCCGAGCTGGTGAGATCGCGCTGGAAGCCTTGCTTGCCGGTGGAGCAGAAACTGCAGTCCACGGCGCAACCCACCTGGGAAGAGACACACAGGGTGCCGCGGCGACCGTCGGGAATAAACACGGTCTCCACGGCGCCGCCGTTGTCGGCCTCGAACACCCATTTACGGGTGCCGTCCCGGGAGATGCCCTCGTGGAGCACCTCCGGGCCGCGAATTTCCGCCACACGGACGAGTTTTTCACGCAGGGCCTTGCCCACGTCGGTCATCTGCTCGAACGAATCCACCTGGTGGTGGTGGATCCACTTCATCACCTGCTGGGCGCGGAATTTCTTCTCGCCCATGTCCAGGAAGAAGGCTTCCATCTCGGGATAGGTGAGACCGAGCAGATTTACCTTGTCGGGGGCACTCATTGCTTCGCTCCTTGCAGCCCTTAGCGGGTGCGCGGGCAGACTTCCTCGTCGGCGAAGAAGTAGTCCACTTCACGGGCGGCGGATTCGGTGGAATCAGAACCATGGACAGCGTTTTCGTCGATGGTTTCCGCGAAATCGGCACGGATGGTGCCGGCTTCGGCGTCCTTCGGGTTGGTGGCACCCATCAGATCACGGTTTTTCTTGACCGCGTCTTCGCCTTCCAGCACCTGTACTACCACGGGGCCGCTGGTCATGAAACCGACCAGGTCGCCGAAGAAGGGACGCTCTTTGTGCTCGGCGTAGAAGCCTTCGGCCTGCTCTTTGCTCAGGTGCAGCATCTTCATGGCCACCACGTTCAGGCCAGCCTTTTCGAAACGGCCAACGATCTCGCCGATCGCGTTCTTGCCCACGGCATCAGGCTTGATAATAGAGAGGGTACGCTCAACAGCCATCTGTCTGATCACTCCAGTTGGGGGTTCCTGAAACCGGCGGATTATACGCACGAAGGGCGAAATATGATACCGTTGCCGGCCCTATCGGGGCCATGGGCCGCGCTTTCACACCCCGGATTCCCCCTCGCCGTCATATACCGTATAATACCTGAGTAATTTACTCTGGTATTCCGCTAATTATGAGCACGCAAGCCGAACTCGACAAAGTGATCAGCTCCGAGTACGAGGCGGGTTTCACCACCCTGGTGGAGTCCGACACCTTGCCTCCGGGCCTGAACGAGGACGTGATCCGCGTCATTTCCGCCAAGAAAGGCGAACCGGAATGGCTGCTGGAGTGGCGTCTGGACGCCTATCGCAACTGGCTGGAGATGGCCGAGCCCAACTGGGCCCACGTCACCTACCCGCCGGTGGACCTGAACGCCATCTCCTATTACTCCGCGCCCAAGAGCATGGAGGACCGGCCCCAGAGCCTGGACGAGGTGGACCCGGAACTGCTGGACACCTACAAGAAGCTGGGTATCCCGCTGCACGAGCAGGAAATGCTCGCCGGGGTGGCCGTGGACGCGGTGTTCGACTCCGTCTCCGTGGGCACCACCTTCAAGGCCAAGCTGGCGGAGGCGGGCGTGATCTTCTGCTCGATCTCCGAGGCGGTCCACGAGCACCCGGAACTGATCAAGAAGTATCTGGGCTCCGTGGTGCCCAAGGGCGACAATTTCTTCGCCGGTCTCAACTCGGCGGTATTCACCGACGGTTCCTTTGTTTACATCCCCAAGGGCGTACGCTGCCCCATGGAGCTGTCCACCTATTTCCGCATCAACGAGGCCAACACCGGCCAGTTCGAGCGCACCCTGATCGTCGCCGACGAAGGCAGCTACGTGAGCTACCTGGAAGGCTGCACCGCGCCGCAGCGCGATGAGAACCAGCTGCACGCGGCGGTGGTCGAGCTGGTGGCCCTGCCCGGCGCCGAGATCAAGTATTCCACGGTGCAGAACTGGTACCCCGGCGACAAGGACGGCAAGGGCGGCATCTACAACTTCGTGACCAAGCGCGGCGTCGCCCACGACAACGCCAAGATCAGCTGGACCCAGGTGGAAACCGGCTCGGCGATCACCTGGAAGTACCCGTCCGTGGTGCTGCGCGGCGACAACTCCGTGGGCGAGTTCTACTCGGTGGCGCTGACCCGCCACGCCCAGCAGGCGGACACCGGCACCAAGATGATCCACCTGGGCAAGAACACCCGCAGCACCATCGTCTCCAAGGGCATCTCGGCGGGCAAAAGCTCCAACGCCTACCGGGGCCTGGTGCGCATGGGCCCGCGCGCGGAAAACGCCCGCAACTTCACCCAGTGCGACTCACTGCTGCTGGGCGACACCTGCGGCGCGCACACCTTTCCGTACATCGAGTCCAAGCACCCCAGCGCCACCATCGAGCACGAGGCCACCACCTCCAAGGTGAGTGACGACCAGCTGTTCCTGTGCCGGCAGCGGGGCATCGACCCGGAGAAAGCGATCTCCATGATCGTGAACGGCTTCTGCAAGGAAGTGTTCAAGGAACTGCCCATGGAGTTCGCGGTGGAAGCCGGGAAGTTGCTGGAAGTTAGCCTGGAAGGCGCGGTGGGCTAGTTAACAGTGAACAGTTGACAGTTAACAGCGAAAGCTGGGCTCGGGCTTTGCCCTTCGCGGCAAAGCATCGCGGGAAAGTCTTAGACAGAATACATAGGCGTTATTTTACATGCTGGAAATTCGTGATCTGCACGCCGCCGTAGCCGGCGAACCCATTCTCAAGGGCCTGAACCTGACCGTGAACGCCGGTGAGGTGCACGCCATCATGGGCCCGAACGGCTCCGGCAAATCGACGCTGGCCAATGTGCTGGCCGGCAAGGACAACTACGAGATCACCGGCGGCGACGCCCTGTTCGAGGGCAAGAGCCTGGCCGATCTGGAGCCCGAGGAGCGCGCCCAGCTGGGGCTGTTCCTGGCGTTCCAGTACCCGGTGGAAATCCCCGGTGTGTCCAACATGGAATTCCTCAAGGCGGCGCTGGAAGCCACCCGCAAGGCCCAGGGCAAGGAAGAGTGGGATTCGGTGACCCTGCTGCGCAAGGCCCGCGAAACCTGCAAGCAGGTGGACCTGGACCCGCAATTCCTGAAGCGCGGCGTCAACGAAGGCTTTTCCGGCGGCGAGAAAAAGCGCAACGAAATCATGCAGATGCTGCTGATGGAGCCGAAGCTGGCGCTGCTCGACGAGACCGACTCCGGCCTGGACATCGACGCTCTGCAAACCGTGGCCCGCGGGGTCAACTCCCTGCGCAGCCCGGAGCGCGGCATCGTGCTGGTGACCCACTACCAGCGCCTGCTGGACTACATCGTGCCGGACTTCGTGCACGTGCTCTCCAACGGCCGGATCATCAAGTCCGGCGGCAAGGAGCTGGCCCACGAGCTGGAAGAACACGGCTACGGCTGGCTCACCGGCGACCGCAACGACGGTAAGGACCAAAGCGCATGAGTGCATTGCTTTCCCCGGAGGACCTCAAACGCCAGGCGCTGGCGAATGTCCAGGACGCCACGGAGAGCAACGCGGAAAACCCGGCGTTGGCGGCGTTGCGCGACAGCAGCCTGGCGGCGCTGAAGGCGGCGGTGTTCCCCGGCCGCAAGACCGAGCAGTGGAAATACACCTCGCTGCAGCCGCTGGCCGACGGCCACCTGAACCGGCGCGCCGCGGCCGCGGCCACCCCGGCGGACCTGCCCGAGCTGGGCGACTACCGCCTGGTGCTGGTCAACGGCCGGCTGGATGAAAGCACCAGCGCCCTGCCCGACGGCGTCACCCTGAAGCGGGAAGCGTCCCGGCTGGAGGGCCTGACCACGCCGTTCGCGCTCTACAACGGCGCGGCGCTGGACGACGCCCTCACCCTGGAAGTGGCCGCCAACACCGACGTGGCCGGCACCGTGCAGGTGATTCACTACGCCGACGGCGACCAGCCGGCGCACTGCAACACGCGGCTGGAAGTGGTGCTCGGCACCGGCAGCCGCATGACGCTGATCGAGCAGTACCTGGGCCGGGGCCCGGTGCTCACCAACGCGGTGACCGCCATCGAGACCCGCGACAACGCCCACCTCAGCCATTACCGGCTGCAGAGCGAAGCCCGCGACAGCCTGCACATCGGCACCCTGCTGCTGCGCCAGAGCGGCGTCAGCCGCATCGACAGCTACCAGCTGATGGCCGGCAACCGGCTGCGCCGCAACGACGTGCGCGCCTTTATCGACAAGAGCGGCGCCGAACTGAACATGAACGGCATTTTCGTGGCCCGCGACCGCACCCACATCGACAACCAGCTGTGTGTCGAGCACCGGGTGCCGGACTGCACCTCCAACCAGGTGTACCGGGGCCTCGCCGGCGAGAAAGGCAAGGCGATCCTCAACGGCCGCATCCATATCCACCCCGGTGCCAGCGGCACCCTGGCGGAGCTGAGCAACAAGAACCTGCTGCTCAACCCGGGCGCCGAGATCTACACCAAGCCGGAGCTGGAAATCTACAACGACGACGTGAAGTGCGCCCACGGCGCCACCGTCGGCCAGCTGGACGCCGGCCAGCAGTTCTACCTGCAGGCGCGCGGCGTGCCGCTGGCGGAAGCCAAGCGCATGCTCAGCCTGGGCTTCGTCAACGAGCTGGTGATGGGCCTGCCCGACCAGACCGTGGCCGACTGGGCCCAGCCCTGGCTGGCCGGCGAGCTGGGCCAGAGCCGGGGCGCCGACGAGGAGGCCGCATGAGCCTGGACGTGAACGCCCTGCGCGCGCAGTTCCCGGTGCTGCACCAGGAGGTCAACGGCAAGCCGCTGGTGTACCTGGATAACGCCGCCACCACCCAGAAACCGCAGGTGGTGATCGACGCGGTGAGTGAGTACTACCGCACCGTGAACAGCAACGTGCACCGGGCGGCGCACTATCTCAGCGACCACGCCACGGCAGGCTTCGAGGCGGCCCGCGCGGACCTGGCGGCGTTCATCAACGCCGCCCGCGAGGAAGTGATCCTCACCAAGGGCACCACCGAAGGCATCAACCTGGTGGCGCAGTGCCTGGGCCGCGAACGGCTGCAGGCCGGCGACGAGATTCTGATCACGGCGCTGGAGCACCACGCCAATATCGTGCCCTGGCAGCAGGTGTGCGAGCGCACCGGCGCCACGCTTCAGGTGACGCCGCTGCGCGAGGACGGCAGCGTCGACACCGACGCCTTCCATCAGCTGCTCAGCGAGCGCACCCGCATCGTGGCGCTGTCCCAGGTGTCCAACAGCCTGGGCTCGGTGACCCCGGTGGCGGAACTGGTCAAGGCGGCCCGCGAAGCCGGCGCCTGGACCCTGGTGGACGGCGCCCAGGCGGTGGGCCACTACCCGGTGGACGTGCAGCAGATCGGCTGCGATTTCTACGCGTTTTCCGGCCACAAGATGTTCGGCCCCACCGGCGTGGGCGTGCTGTTCGGCCGCCGCGAGCTGCTCGACGCGATGCCGCCCTACCAGACCGGCGGCGAGATGATCGAGACGGTGAGCTTCGAAAAGAGCACCTGGAACCAGCTGCCCTACAAATTCGAGCCGGGCACGCCCAATATCGCCGGCGTGATCGGCCTGGGCGCCGCCACACGCTGGCTGCAGCAGCAGGACCGCACCGCCCTGGCCACCCACGAAGACGCGCTGCTGGCCTCCGCCAGCGAGCAGGCGCGGGCCTTCGACGGCTTGAAAATCATCGGCGACGCCGCCACCAAGGTGGGTGTACTTTCCTTCTTGCTGGACGGCGCCCACCCGGCCGATGTCGGCACCTTGCTGGACCAGCAGGGTGTGGCGGTGCGTACCGGCCATCATTGCTGCATGCCGCTGATGGACCGGCTCGGCATCCCCGGCACCACGCGGGCGTCGTTCTCGATTTATAATACCCTGGAAGAGGTGGACCAGCTGTTCCAGGCACTGCACAAGGTCCGCTCCTTTTTATAGGGGCGTTATTCAGAACTCTCCGGAGGCGATCACTATGACGGTACAGACATTCGTACCCGGCCAGGTCGAGATCAAGATGACCGAGGCCGCCCGCAAGCAGGCGCAGCGCGAACTCGAGCGCGCGGCGGCCGGCGGCATTCGTCTCGACCTGGATGAATCCGGCTGCTCCGGCTACATGTACGAGCTGGAATTCGTCGACCAGCCGGTGGCCGGCGACAAGCACTTCGACGTGGACGGCGTGCCGCTGTACGTGCCGGAGAAATGGCTGGCAATGCTCAACGGCCTGGAAATCGACTACGTGAAGGAAGGCGTCAACAGCCTGTTCAAGTTCCGCAACCCCAACGCCACCGGCGAATGCGGCTGCGGCGAGAGCTTCACCGTCGAAGACATGGACGAGGTCTGATTTGGCCAACGCATCCACTGAACAGCGCACCGTGGTGGTGAGCCGCGACGTGCCGGCGCGCCTGGTGCCGGACGGCACGCGCATCACCATCCACAAGAACAGCTTCGTCAACCTGCGCCAAGCGCTCGGCGGCACCTACACGGTGACCCTGAACGGCAATATGGCGCGCATCGACGGCACCGACGCCGACGCCATCGGCCAGGCGCCGCTGGAGCTGGACTTCGATCCGCCGGAGGCGGACGGCAGCGTGCGCGAGGCGGACCTGAACACCGCGCTGGGCACCATTTTCGACCCGGAAATCCCGGTGAATATTCTCGACCTCGGTCTGGTATACGGCTGCGACGTGATCCGCCGCGAGGACAAAAACGTGGTGCAGGTGCGCATGACCCTGACCGCGCCCAACTGCGGCATGGGCCCGGTGCTGGTCGGCGACGTCGAAGACCGGCTCGCCAAGGTGCCCAACGTGGATGAGGTGGAAGTGGCGCTGCTGTTCGACCCGCCCTGGAGCCGCGACATGATGACCGAGGAAGCCCAACTCGAATTGGGATTGTTTTAATGAGTGAATTCGATATCCGCCAGATCAAACTGGGTGAAGACGTGACCGCCGAGGCGATCCACGAAGACCTGGAATTTCTGGACGACTGGGAAGAGCGCTACCGCTACATCATCGACCTGGGCAAGCAGTTGCCGGCGATGCCCGAGGACCTGCGCACCGAAGAGCGCTTCGTGCGCGGCTGCCAGAGCCAGGTGTGGCTGCTCACCGACTACGATGAAGATCAGGACCGGCTGTACCTGGCGGTGGAATCCGACGCGGTGATCGTGCGCGGCCTGGCGGCGATCATCCTGGCGGCGCTCAACCGCAAGACCCCGTCGGAAGTGGCCGCCTACGACATGGACGACTTCTTCCAGCAGCTCGACCTTTTGCGCCATCTGAGCCCCACCCGCGGCAACGGCCTGCTGGCCATGGTCGGGCGCATCAAGCAGGAGGCCGCCGCCCTGGCGGCCTGACTAGACCGCCGACAGCGACGCCTTGCGCTGCGCCGGCACCAGACGCACCACGAAACGGCGCTGCCCGTCCCCGGAGGCGTCTTCCATCAGCTCCGCGGTTTCCCCGAAATACCCGGCCACGCCGTGCACCGCGCCCAGCGCCAGCGCGCTCATATCCCGGTGTGACCGGTAGCCGATCTCCAGCACGCCGGGGGCCAGCTCCCGCACCTCGATGCGCGGCGGCCGGGCTTCCGGATCTTTCAGACGCACCACCTTCTGATGCACCTGTTCTTCCACGTTGAGCAGGAAATCCCGGGCGTTCCAGTGGCGCGGGATCAGCGCCCGGTACATATTGATCAGCGGCGGGATCACCCATTTGCCGAACGCTTCAAGCAGGTCGTTGCGGTGCAGCGCGGTCTCGTCCTCCAGGGCCGCCACCAGGGCGTCCATGTCACCGTCCGGATAGAGCCGCACCGGCACGTAGACCTGGTCTTCCAGTCCGGCGGCGGCCTGGGCGTTGTCCCAGCAATCCGGACCGAACCGTTCCACGGCGAATTGCCGCAGGTGATAAAGAATCACCCCATGCATGCGTTGCTCCTGTACCTTTTTCGCTTTTTTTACAGAGAGTCTTCACGTAGACAAAGCAAGGGGCGGGCCAGCCCCCGGGTGGGACGGAGCGCCCCGGCGCCCCGACAGGCGGGCGTTTCAGGCGCGGCTGCGGGCCGCGTCACGGAGCCGGGTGACGGCCTCCGTCACATTCTGCCCGGCCCGGTCCACCTCGTCCTCGCCGGTGAACCGGCCCAGGGACAGCCGGATCGCGCCATGGGCCAGGTCGTCGGCCAGCCCCATGGCCTTGAGCACATAGGACGGCTCCAGGGAGGCGGAGGTGCAGGCGGAACCGGTGGAGACGGCCACTTCGGTGAGCGCGGTGAGCAGCATCTCGCCGTCCACGCCCTCGAACGCCACGTTCAGATGGCCGGCCAGGCGGGGCGCGTCGCGCCCGTTGAGATGCACGCCGGGCAGCGTCGCGATCCGGTCCCAGAGCCGGTCACGCAGCCCCACCAGGCGCGTCTGCTCGGCGTCGCGCTCGGCCACGGCCAGCGCCAGGGCTTCGCCCATGCCGACGATCTGATGGGTGGCCAGGGTGCCGGAGCGCATGTTGCGCTCGTGGCCGCCGCCGTGGATCTGCGCGCTCAGGCGCACGTCCGGATGCCGGCGCACGTACAGCGCGCCCATGCCCTTGGGGCCGTAGAACTTGTGCGCGCTCAGCGACAGCATGTCCACCGGCGTGGCGCGCACATCCAGGGGCAGCTTGCCGGCGGTCTGGGCGGCGTCGCTGTGGAACAGCACGCCGGCCTCGCGGCAAATCGCGCCGATCGCGTCGATGTCGTTGATCACCCCGGTCTCGTTATTGGCGTGCATGATCGACACCAGCACGGTGTCCTCGCGCAGGGCGTCCGCCACCGCCCGGGGGTCGATGCGGCCGTCCGCGCCCGGCGCCAGGTAGGTCACTGGCACGCCGGAACGCTCCAGCCAGCCGCAGGGGTCGAGCACCGCCTTGTGTTCGCTGGCGGCGGTGATCACATGGCCACCGCCGCGCTGCTCCACCACGCCCTTGATGGCCAGGTTGTCGGCCTCGGTGGCGCCGCTGGTCCAGACGATTTCACGGGGGTCCGCGTTGAGCGCGTCCGCCACCTGGCGGCGGGCGTTCTCCACCGCCTCTTCCGCCAGCCAGCCGTACAGATGGCTGCGTGATGCCGGATTGGCGAAGGTGCCCTCCGGGCCCAGGTGGCGCATCATCACCTCCACCACCCGGGGGTCCACCGGGGTGGTGGCGGCGTAATCCAGATAAACCGCTTGCGACATGGTCGGTGACTGCTTCTCGAAAGGTAGGTTAAAGCGTGCTGATCGGTACCCGGTTCTGGTACGCGCTCTGGTGCGCGTCCTGACGCTGGGCCACCGCTTTCACCTCATGGCGGGCGACCAGCTCGCCCAGGCTGATGCCGGACAGGAAGTCCTGGATCTGATCGGACAGATCGCACCACAGATGGTGGGTCAGGCAGGTGTGCCCTTCCTGGCAATCGCCCTGGCCGCCGCAGCGGGTGGCGTCCACGGATTCGTCCACCGCCTCGATCACCGCCGCCACGTCAATCTGGCCGCCCGGCCGGCTGAGACGGTAGCCGCCGCCGGGACCGCGCACGCTGGTCACCAGCTGCCGACGGCGCAGCTTGGCGAACAGCTGCTCCAGATACGAAATGGAAATGCCCTGGCGCTCGGAAATGTCCGCCAGGGATACCGGGCCGGCATCCGCGTGCAGAGCCAGGTCCAGCATGGCGGTGACCGCGTAGCGGCCTTTGGTGGTCAGACGCATACCCACACCTTTGGTACGTGAATATTCGGTTAGCGTAGTAAAAACCGACTAAATCGGTCAAGTATTATCTCACAATAATTGATAATTATTCTCATGTAAATGCCGCCCGGCCCGACGCTCGAAGCGCCGGCTGCACAATAATTCGTCGGCCGGACCGGCCGCGCCGGGGAAACGGGCTCTGCATTCTTGACAGCGCCGGGGCGCTCGCGGACAATTCGCGGCCTTGAAGGAACCCCGGGTTCCAGAGTTCGATGGCAAGGTAGCTCAGCTGGTTAGAGCACAGCACTCATAATGCTGGGGTCGGCGGTTCAAGTCCGCCCCTTGCTACCATCTACAGAGAAGGCCGCCCAAACGGGCGGCCTTTTTTGTGGCCGAAAGGTTATCGCATCCAGCCTGGCCGACCCCGCTCTCTTTTTGCTGGGGACGGCGCAGGAGGGCCTGCCCGTTCAAGTCCGCCCCGTGCTACCATCTACGAAGAAGGCCGCCTACCGGGCGGCCTTTTTTGTGCGCCCCTCTTCTGGGATCAGATCTTGTGGGAGCGGGCCCAGCCCGCGAAAGGGTGGCTTTGAGCCACTCGGCAGGATACCAGAGGCCTCTTTTTCCAGTGTTCGGTGCTCCGTATCGGAGACGCGGTGCAATGGTGGTGCCTTCCGGGACCGCTCAAGCCATCCCTGGCCGCTGTTAGTTTGGCCCTCCCTGGCCAAACAGCTCCCTCCAGGCACCACCATTGCCCCGCTCACTGGGCAGCGGAACCGCCACGGGTCAGCTCCACCCCTTCAGAGAGAGCGCCCGGACCTTTCTACGAAGCTCGGATTGTAGGAGCTTGCCTTGCAAGCGAAAGGCCGGCTTGCCGGCCGGCTGGATCCCAGAGGCTGATGGTGCTGCTGTCAGACATCTCTGGGATCCTGCCGGGAGCTTCGCTCCCTTTCGCGGACGGGGCCCGCTCCCACAAGGCCCACCCGCACCAGGGTGCCCGGTTAGGGGCAGCCGGTTAAAGGATAACCAGGTGATTGGGCAGCTCGTTTTTCTTTTCGGTGGCGGGCACCTTGATGATCAGCTGGTCGCCGCAGGAGGCGATGCACTCCAGGAAGCCGTTGAGCACCTCGCCCTGCTGGACGTGGGCGGTGAAGGTGTCGACGATCTTCTTCCAGGTTTCGTCCGGCACATGCTGGGCCACGCCCCGGTCGACGAGAATCTCCACATAGTGCTCCGCTTCGCTGACGAAGATCAGCACACCGTGACCGCCACGGGTGTGGTGCAGGCCCTGGTCGAGGAAGGTGCGCCGGGCCAGGTTGGCGGCGCGCCAGTGCTTCACGCGCTTGGGCACCAGCTTCATCATCAGCGGCGGCCAGCGGAACAGCACCGCCAGCACCACCAGCACGGTCCACTGGGCGAGCAGGGTTTCCAGGGCGTCCAGGCCCACCGGCATGAACGCCAGCGCCAGGGGCACCAGCAGCGACAGCAGCGCCGCCCACATCATCGGGATGTAGCGGTAGTCGTCGGCCTGGCGGGCCAGCACGGTGACCACCTCGGCATCGGTGTCTCTTTCAATGGCGGCAATCGCCCGGGCGACCCGTTTCTGGTTCTCTTCATTCAATAACATTACCAACCTCCCGAGGCGCCACCGCCTCCGAAACCGCCACCGCCGCCGCCGAAGCCGCCGCCACCGAAACCACCGCCGCCTCCGCCGCCGAAGCCGCCCATGCCCATGGGCAGGAACATCAGGCCGGCGGCGCCGCGGCGGCCGCCTTTACGGCCCAGGCCACCGAACGACAGAAAGAAGGTGAACACCACCAGGCCGATCAGGTAGAGCAGCGCCTGCAGGCTGGAGGCTTCTTTCCGGTCGGCGTCGCCGCCGCCGGCCGGGGCCTGATACTCGCCCTGGATGGCGGCGAAGATCGAGGTGAGCGCCGCGTTGATGCCGCCGGCGAAATCCCCTTGCCGGAAGGCGGGCTGGATGTCGTTGCGGATGATGCTGGAAGAGGTGGCGTCGGTGAGCGCCCCTTCCAGGCCGTAGCCCACTTCGATACGCACCTTGCGCTCGTTGGGCGCGATGATCAGCAGGGCGCCGTTGTCGGTGCCCTCCTGGCCGATGCCCCACTCTCGGCCCAGCCGCACGCCGTAATCGGCGATGTCATAGCCCTGCAGATCCGCCAGGGTGACCACCACGATCTGGTTGGAGCTTTGTTGCTCTTCGGCGGCCAGCCGCTCGGTGAGCGCCTGTTCCTGGGCCGGCGACAGCAGTTCGGCGTTGTCGACCACGCGGCCGGTGAGTTCCGGGAAGTCCGGGGCGGCGGACACCGGCAGCGCCAGCGCCGCCAGCATCAGCAGGGCGCCGAACCGCAGCGCGGCGCCGAGACGGTTGGGGGTCAGCGCGGTACTCATTCGAAGTTAACGGAGGGCGCCTGGTCGGCGTTCTCCGTGGTGGCTTCGAAGTTTTCGCGCTGTTCCAGTTCGCTGTACAGCACGCTGTGCCAGAGGCGGCCCGGGAAGGTGCGGATCTCGGTGTTGTACTGCTGCACCGCCTGGATGTAATCCCGGCGCGCCACCGCGATGCGGTTCTCGGTGCCTTCCAGCTGAGCCTGCAGGGTCAGGAAGTTCTGGTTGGATTTCAGGTCCGGGTAGCGCTCCACCACCACCATCAACCGCTGCAGCGCGGAGCCGAGCTGGCTCTGCGCCTGCTCGAACTGCTGGAATTTCTGCGGGTCGTCGAGAATGCTCTCGTCCATTTGAATCGAGCCCACCTTGGAGCGGGCCTCGGTGACCTCCACCAGCACTTCGCGCTCCTGGTCGGCGAAGCCCTGCACGGTGTTGACCAGGTTGGGCACCAGGTCGGCGCGGCGCTGGTACTGGTTCTGCACCTGGGACCAGGCGGCCTTCACCTGCTCGTCGTAGGTGGGAATATTGTTGATGCCGCAGCCGGCCAGCGATACCGCCAGCCACATCAGCATGAAAGCACGCCAAAAGTTCATTCCGGGTTCTCCAATTCAGAAGTGGACGCAGTCAAGCAATTCCCCGGTGGATTAGCAACCGAAACCCCGGTGACCGCCTGAATCAGTTTTTCCTTGCGCGGGCGGGACAGGGCCTTGAGGCGCACCTCCAGGCGGCCGGCGGCGGCCCGCCCGGGCACCGCCACGCACATCACCAGGGCCACCGGCCGCCGGGCGCGGGTGTAGCGGGCGCCGCGCGGGCCGTCGTTGTGTTCCTGCCAGCGGCGCAGCACGTCGGTGGTGACGCCGGTGTACAGGGAGCCGTCGGCGCAGCGCAGCATGTACACCCACCAGTCGCCGGCCGCCGGCGCCGTGCTCTGTTTCACGGTTTTACACCTGTTTTCCCGGGAGTTGCTATCATCAATGGATATCTTCGCATTGAAACAACAATAGCCTGAAACAAGGAGCTTCGCATGATCACCTACCTTTATTGGCTGCTGGTGGCGGCCGCTATCTTCCTGGCCCTGTTCGGCATCGGCGTCCGCATGGGCAAGTGGAAACCGGCGCTCATCACCGCCGTGGTGATCTGGCTGCTCAGCACCCTGCTCTACTATTTTTGGCTGGAACAGATTTTCGTCAAGCGCCTTGGCGGCACCATGAACGTGACCGTGGAAGAAGGGCACCAGCACGTGGCGGCCACCTGGAAAGGCGACAACCTGTGGATCGAAAACTACGACCCGGAGACCAACCGCTGCATCTTCCAGGAATATTCACGGGGTAACGTGCTGGAAGGCAAGGTAGTGATCAAGAACTGCAACCCGCTGCGCGCCGGCGATACGCCCGCACCTTCGGAGACCCTCGACAAGGGCCTGTAAGCCTCCCCGGGCGCGAGGCGACCCCGCTGAAAACGCCGGCGGCGGCCGCCTTCGCGCCGCCTTGACCCGGCGCCGACCACTATTCCCGCACACATCAAGGGGGAGGTGGTTATGATCCGATATTCAGTGCTGGGGCTGCTTATGCTGGTGGCGGGCATGGCAAGCGCCGGCGAGCCGCCGCGGCTGCCCTCCCTGGACGCCGCCGATGAAGAAACCGAGTCCCAGGACAGTTGGCCCTCCGGCCGGAATGTTCCCACCGGTATCCGCGCCAACCAGGGCCTGCCCCTTCCCGATGTCGCCGGCGCCACTGTCTATACCTTTTAGGCCCATCGGGGCCCGGCGTCTTCTCGCCCCTGCCTTGCACTGCTATGGTGGAAGGCTACTTGCCCGATCCCCCCGACCCGATGAAAGTCCGCAATAGTAAGGAACAGCAGCGCCGGCGCCTGCAACGGGATATGGAGCGTTTTCTCTCCCACGGCGGACGCATTAAGGAAGTGCCGCACGGCGTTTCCGGCAATGACCCGGCGCAGCCCCAGGGAAAGCGTGCTTTTCCGTTTTCCCAGGCGCCACGCGCCACCCGCACGGACATTTCAGCGGTGGCGGCGGCGATTGACGCGCGCAAACGCAAAACCACCCGCCCCACGCACAAGCGCCGGCCACGGCGCAAACTGATCTACGACGATTTCGGCGAACCGTTGCGCTGGGTGTGGGACGAGTGAGATCACCACCAACCAAGAAGGATGCGACCATGAAACGACTGAGTATTGTGCTGGGCCTGCTGATGCTGAGCGGTATCGCCATCGCGGACGTGGCGGAAAAGACCGTGAAACTGCCCGGTGGTCTGGGCAAGGGCGTGCTGTTCATGGACGAGGACCTGGACCGCACCACCGCCGGCGTGATCGTGGTGCACGAATGGTGGGGCCTTAACGACTACGCCCGCAACCGCGCCCGCCTGCTTGCCGAGGAGGGCTATGTGGCCCTGGCGGTGGACATGTACGGCGACGGCCAGGTGGCCAGCCACCCCAAGGACGCCAAGGCGTTCATGGAGCAGGCGTTGTCGGAACCGGAAAAACTGACCGCGCGCTTCAACGCCGCCAAAACCATACTGCGTGATCAGCAGTACGTGGACGACGAGCGCATCTTCGCGGTGGGTTACTGCTTCGGCGGCGGCGTGGTGCTGGAACAGGCGCGCAAGGGCAACGACCTGGCCGGCGTGGCCAGCTTCCACGGCACCCTGGGCACCAACCAGCGCGCCGGTGAAGGCGACATCGACGCCCGCGTGCTGGTGGCCACCGGCCAGGCCGACCCGATGGTGCCGGCGGACCAGGTGAGCGCCCTGGTGGAAGAGCTCACCCAGGCCGGCGCCCAGTTCCAGCTGCTCAGCTTCCCGGGCGTGCAGCACGGTTTCACCAACCCCAAGGCGGACGAAACCGGCAAACGGTTCGAGCTGCCGCTGGCCTACGACAAAGAGGCCGATCTGGTGAGCTGGGAAGCCCTGATGGACTTCATCGAGCAGCCCTGATTCCCACCCCGGCGCCCCACCCTGGGGCGCCGGGCACAAATAAAGCGCACACCGCTGCCCCAACACGACCCCGCCACGCCTCGCCTCCGGGCGCCAGCCCTTACAAAACAACACCTTGGCCACCCTGGCATCGGTTTTGCTGTATCGAAGTCAGGAATCGAATGGCCGGTTTTGCCATCACGACTCGACAATTTGCTATCAATGGATCGCTAGGGTTCCGGTCGGCAACGCCGATGCCTGGTCCGAGAGCGGTCGACCTTCGCCCGGCGCGCCGGGGAGGTTACACGGCGGGACAAAAGCCCGGGAGGACATGATGACGCCCTGTCATTGGATTCCTCATCGCCTGTAACCAAGGAGGTCGCCATGAAGAAACTGATCAACCGCCAGGCCGGACCGGTGGGCCGCTGGGCCCTCGGGCTGCTGCCCTTCGTGATCCTGGCGGTGTTGTACCTGGTCGCCTCCGACGCACGACTGGACGCGAACCCCAACGACAAACTGCTGCCTTCCCTGAGCAGCTTCTCCGACGCCATCGAGCGCATGGCCTTCGAGCCCAGCAAACGCAGCGGCGAGTACACCCTGCTGGTGGACACCCTGGCCAGCCTGCAGCGGCTCGGCATCGGCGTGGCGATCAGTGCTCTGATCGGCCTGGTGGTGGGCATCGCCACCGGCTCGCTGCCGCTGTTCCGGGCCGGCATCTCGCCGCTGGTCACCGGCATGTCGCTGGTGCCGCCGCTGGCGATTCTGCCGATCCTGTTCATCATTTTCGGGCTCGGCGAGCTGGCCAAGGTGATGTTGATCATCATCGGCATCACCCCCTTTCTGATCCGCGATCTGCAGCAGCGGGCGGAGGAAATCCCCACCGAACAGATCATCAAGATGCAGACCCTGGGCGCCAACACCTGGCAGATCATCACCCGGCTGGTGTGGCCGCAGATCATGCCGCGCCTGCTCAGTTCCGTGCGTCTGTCACTGGGCTCCGCCTGGCTGTTCCTGATCGCCGCGGAAGCCATCGCCGCCACCGAAGGCCTGGGCTACCGCATCTTTCTGGTGCGTCGCTACCTGGCCATGGACGTGATTCTGCCCTACGTGGCCTGGATCACCTTTCTGGCGTTCGCCATCGACTTCGCTCTCAAACGCTATTCCCAGTGGCGTTACCCCTGGTTCCACGGCGCGCAATAAGGAGACCGATATGGCTGCCATCGAGATCAAGAATCTTTGGAAGGAGTACGGCCAGGACGTGGTCCTGGAGCGCCTGAACGCCAAGGTGGAAGAAGGCGAGTTCGTCACCGTGGTGGGCGCCTCCGGCTGCGGCAAGACCACCTTCCTGAAAATGATGCTGGGCACCGAAAGCCCGACCCGGGGCCAACTGTTGCTGGACGGCAAACCGATCCCCGACGAGCCGGACGAGACCCGGGGCATCGTGTTCCAGCGCTATTCCGTGCTGCCCCACCTGACAGCGGTGGAAAACGTGATGCTGGCCGGCGAACTGGACAGCAGCCGCTGGCTGGGCCGGGTGTTCGGCGGCAAACGCCGCGCCCTGCGCGAGCAGGCCGAGGAAATGCTCGCTTCCGTGGGGCTGGACCAGGCCCTGGGCAAATACCCCCACGAGCTGTCCGGCGGCATGCAGCAACGCCTGGCGCTGGCCCAGGCGCTGATCAAGAAGCCGCGCATTCTGCTGCTGGACGAACCCTTCGGCGCCTTGGACCCGGGCATCCGCCGGGACATGCACGAGCTGGTGCTGGACCTGTGGCGCAAACAGGACCTGACCGTGTTCATGATCACCCACGACCTGGCGGAGGGCTTTTTCCTCGGCACCCGCATGTGGGTGTTCGACAAGGAGCGGCTGGACCCGCAGACCCCCGGCAGCTATGGCGCGCGCATTACCTACGACCTGCCGGTGGGCAACAGCGACAAAGGCACCCTGCAGTCGATCACCCAGAGCGTGGATTCCACCGCCCGGGTGCTGGGCGCCTGATACCGACCCCGTAACCAGAGAACGAGGAGCAACCCCATGCAAACCCCGCTCTACCAATACACCCTGCCCGGCGGCGCGCACTGGTCCTTCCGGATGCGGCGCGGCACCGCCCTGCGTCTCACCGACGTGGAAGGCGGCGCCAACGTGGGCATGCTGTTCTACAACCCGGAGGAAAAGCTGGAGCGCTACAACGCCCCGGACAGCCTCAAGGGCCAGCACACCTTCAAACTCACGCGCGGCAACTGCCTGTACTCGGACATGGGCCGGGTGTTCGCCTCCATCGTCGAGGACAGCTTCGGCTGGCACGACACCGTGTGCGGCAACCTGCACCCGCAACAGGTGAAGGAGAAGTACGGCGAACACCGCTACCAGGACCACCACAACGACTGGTACCTGAGCGGCCACACCAGCTTCCTCACCGAGCTGGCCAAGTACGGCCTCACCGAACGGGACCTGGCCGCCAACCTCAATCTGTTCAGCAAGGTGGCCACCGACGACGACGGCAAGATGTTCTTCGACCCGTCCGCGGCGAAGCCCGGCGCCCAGGTCACGCTGCGTTTCGAGATGGAAACCCTGGTGGTGATGCACACCTGCCCGCACCCGCTCAACCCGGCCACGGAATACCCGAAGAAGCCGGTGCACGTGGAAATGCTCAAGGCCGACCCGGTGACGGCGGACGACTACTGCCTGAACTTCCGCCCGGAGAACGGCCGCGCCTTCGAAAACAACCGGCTGTACTACCTGGACGAAGCCTGAGCCGTAAGGAGGACAAGATGATCAAAGAAAGCATTCTGAAACCCGAAGACGCCACCTTCCGGGAGACCGTCCCCGCCGGCGACTACTTTCTGAAAGTGGTGAAAAAAGGCGAGACGGTCCGGATTCTGGATCTGGAAGGCAACCAGGCCGCCGACACCCTGTTCTTCAACGCCGACGACAGCGCCGAGCGTTACAGCGCCATGGACACCATCCGCGAACAGGGCAATGTCTATCTCACCGCCGGCACGGTGCTGCGCTCCAACCGCAACAACCCGATGCTGGAAATCACCGCCGACACCTGCGGCCGGCACGACACCCTGGGCGGCGCCTGCGCCACGGAGAGCAACACCGTGCGCTACGACCTGGAAAAGCGCTGCATGCACGCCTGCCGCGACAGCTGGATGTTGGCGGTGAACGAGCACGAAGAGTTCGGCCTCGGCAAACGGGACATCACCCACAACATCAATTTCTTTATGAATGTGCCGGTGACCCCCGACGGCGGGCTCACCTTCGAGGACGGCATCTCCGCGCCGGGCAAGTACGTGGAACTGAAAGCACTGATGAACACCACCGTGCTGATTTCCAACTGCCCGCAGCTCAACAACCCGTGCAACGGCTACAACCCGACCCCCATTGAAGTGCTGATCTGGTAACGGCGTTCACCGAAAACGCCCCCGGGGACGACCCCGGCGCAAGGAAACACAACGGCGGGACGGCCCGCCCTCGCAAGAGAGCCGACGTCATGTTCAACAAGGTTTTGATCGCCAACCGCGGCGCCATCGCCACCCGCATCATCCGTACCCTCAAGGATCTGGACGTCACCAGCGTGGCGATCTACGCCGACGCGGACACCGAATCCCGACACGTGGCCCTGGCGGACCAGGCGCTGTACCTGGGCGACGGCAACGCCGCGCAGACCTACCTGAACCAGGACAAGCTGTTCGCGCTGATGGCCGAGCACGGCATCGACGCGGTGCACCCCGGCTACGGCTTTCTCAGTGAAAACCCCGAATTCGTCGAGCGGTGCGAAAACAACGGCATCGCTTTCATCGGGCCCACCGCGCAACAGATGCGCGACTTCGGCCTGAAACACACCGCCCGCGCCCTGGCCGAGGACAACGACGTACCGCTGCTGCCCGGCACCGGCCTGCTGGATGACCCGGCGGCGGCGCTCAAAGCCGCCGCCGGGATCGGCTACCCGGTGATGCTCAAAAGCACCGCCGGCGGCGGCGGCATCGGCATGCAGATCTGCCACGACGACGCCGGCCTGGAAAAAGCCTGGGACAGCGTGCGCCGGCTGAGCGCCAACAACTTCTCCAACGACGGCGTGTTCCTGGAAAAATACATTGAGCGCGCCCGCCACATCGAAGTGCAGGTGTTCGGCGACGGCGCCGGCGGCGCACTGGCCCTGGGCGAGCGGGATTGCTCCGCCCAGCGCCGCCACCAGAAAGTGCTGGAAGAAACCCCGGCGCCCAACCTGCCGGACGAGGTGCGCGCCACCCTGCACGACACCGCCCGCCGCCTGGTGGCGGCGGTGGATTACCGCAACGCCGGCACGGTGGAATTCATCCTCGACCAGGACAGCAACCGTTTCTACTTTCTGGAGGTGAACACCCGCCTGCAGGTGGAGCACGGCGTCACCGAGCAGGTGTTCGGCATCGACCTGGTGCGCTGGATGGTGCAGCTGGCCGCCGGCGAGCTGCCGCCGCTGGCGGGCCTGGGCGAAGGTCTCAAGCCGCGCGGCCACGCACTGCAGGCGCGCCTGTACGCGGAAGACCCCAACAAGGACTTCCAGCCCAGCGCCGGCCTGCTCACCACCGCCGAGTTCCCCGAGGCCGACGGCGAGAAGCTGCGCATCGACCACTGGATCGAACCGGGCCTGACGGTCTCGCCGCTGTACGACCCAATGCTGGCCAAGCTGATCGTTTTTGAAGACGACCGCGACGCGGCGCTGGCCGCCCTGCAACGCACCCTGGAACACACCTGCGTGGAGGGCATCGAAACCAACCGCGACTATGTGCTGGCGATCCTCGCCGACCGGGCGTTCCAGAACGGCGAAATGACCACCCGCTACCTGAACGATTTCGACTACCACCCCACCACCCTGGACGTGCTCGCCGGCGGCACCCTGACCACGGTGCAGGACTACCCGGGCCGGCGCGGCTACTGGCCGATCGGCGTGCCGCCGTCCGGCCCCTTCGACGCGCTCAGCTTCCGCCTCGGCAACCGCCTGCTGGGCAACGACGAGGACGCCGCCGGCCTGGAATTCACCCTCAACGGCCCCACCCTGCGCTTTAACCACGGCACCCGCATCGCCCTTACCGGCGCCGACATGGGCGCCACCCTGGACGGCGAGCCGGTGCCCAACTACCAGGCGGTTTCCGTCGCCGCCGGCCAGACCCTCAAGCTGGGCAAGGTGCGCGGCGACGGCGCCCGCGCCTACCTGACCCTCGCCGGCGGCCTGCAGTGCCAGCCCTACCTGGGCTCGCGCAGCACCTTCACCCTGGGGCAGTTCGGCGGCCACGGCGGGCGCGCCATCCGCACCGGCGACGTGCTGCACTTCGGTCCCCCGGGGGCGGACCCGGCCCCGGTGGCGGTGCCCGACAGCCTGAAACCGGCGCTGGGCGACACCTGGGAGCTGCGCGTGATTTACGGCCCCCACGGCGCGCCGGACTTTTTCACCGACGACGACATGGCCACCTTCTTCAGCGCCGACTGGCAGGTGCACTACAACTCCAGCCGCACCGGCATCCGCCTGGTGGGCCCGAAACCGGAGTGGGCGCGCAGCGACGGCGGCGAAGCGGGCATGCACCCGTCCAACATTCACGACAACGCCTACGCCGTGGGCACCGTGGACTTCACCGGCGACATGCCGGTGATCCTGGGGCCGGACGGGCCGTCGCTGGGCGGCTTCGTGTGCCCGGCCACGGTGATCTCGGCGGACCGCTGGAAACTGGGCCAGCTCAAGGCCGGCGACCGCCTGCGCTTCGTGCCGCTCAGCCTGGACGACGCGGACCAACTTGCGGCGGAACAGGACGCCTGCCTGGCCGAACTGAGCGCGCCGACGCTTTCCCCGGCGGCGGCGCCGGTCACCACACCGATCCTGGACCCGCTGGAAGAAAAGGAAGACGGCCCGGAGGTGGTCTACCGCGCCGCCGGCGACCGCTACCTGCTGGTGGAATACGGCCCGCTGGAGCTGGACCTGCGGCTGCGGTTCCGCGCCCACGCGCTGATGCTGTGGCTGGAAGAGGAAAAGCCCGACGGCATTCTCGAGCTGACCCCGGGCATCCGCTCCCTGCAGGTGCACTTCGAGCCGTCCGTATTGCCGCGCCGGGATCTGCTCGAAATGCTCAAACGGGCCGAGCTGACCCTGGACAAGCAGGACGACCTGGAAGTGCCCTCGCGCATCGTCCACCTGCCGCTGAGCTGGGACGACGAAGCCTGCCGCCTGGCGATCGAGAAATACATGCAGTCGGTGCGCAAGGACGCCCCCTGGTGCCCCAGCAACATCGAGTTCATCCGCCGCATCAACGGCCTGGACAGCATCGACGAGGTGAAGAAGATCCTGTTCGACGCCAGCTATGTGGTGATGGGCCTGGGCGACGTCTACCTGGGCGCGCCGGTGGCCACCCCCTACGACCCGCGCCACCGGCTGGTGACCACCAAGTACAACCCGGCCCGCACCTGGACCGCGGAAAACTCGGTGGGCATCGGCGGCTCCTATCTGTGCGTGTACGGCATGGAAGGCCCCGGCGGCTACCAGTTCGTGGGCCGCACCATGCAGATGTGGAACCGCTTCCACCGCACCGAGGCGTTCACCCAACCCTGGCTGCTGCGCTTCTTCGACCAGATCCGCTTCTATGAAGTGAGTGCCGAGGAGCTGCAACGGATCCGCCGCGACTTCCCCAAGGGCCGCTATCCGTTCCGGGTCGAGGAGACCACCTTCAACCTGGGCGAGTACCAGCGCTTCCTGGAAGACAACGACGCCGACATCCGCGCCTTCACCGACGCCCGCAACCGGGCCTTCGACGAAGAACTGCAGCGCTGGGTGGCAAGCGGCCAGATCAACTTCGAATCCCAGCAGGACCTGAACGCCGAGGAAGCGGACAGCCTGCCGGAGGGCACCCCGGTGGAATCCCCCACCGCCGGCAACATCTGGAAGCTCACCGTGGCCGAAGGCGACCGTGTCGAAGAGGGCCAGGTGGTGGCGGTGCTGGAATCCATGAAGATGGAAATCGAAGTGGCCGCGCCGGAAGCCGGCAAGGTGGTGCACATCGCCCGCCAGGAGGGCCAGCAGATCAATGCCGGCCAGGCGGTGATGATCCTGGGTTGAACGGCCCGGGCCTTGCGACCACCGCGATGACAACGCACAGTGCGGGCATCAGGCGCACGACGACGAGGCTCTTATGTGGCGCACCGGCCGCACCCCTCCATGGGCGCCGGCACTGGCCGGCGCCCTGCTCCTCTTGCTCGCCACGCCGCTCTGGAGTCAGCAGGACGGCGGCATGGATTTCGATCAGGTCACCGGCGGCGCACCGCCGCCGGCGCTGCACAAGTACCAGGCCCGCGACGGCACGCCCTTGCACTACCGGGAATATGCCGGCACCGGCGACGCGGCGCGGGTGATCGTGCTGCTGCACGGCTCCGGCTACCACAGCGGCTACCTGCAACCGCTGGCCTCCGGCCTGGCGGAAAGCGGCGACGTGCGCGTTTACACACCGGACCTGCGCGGCCACGGCCCGGACCCGGTGCGGCGCGGTGACGTGGACTACATCGGCCAGCTCGAGGACGACCTGGACGACTTCCTGGGCCTGGTGCGCCGGGCGCACCCCGAGGCGGCGTTGTTGCTGGCCGGCCACTCCAGCGGCGGCGGCCTGGCGATACGCCACGCCGGCGGCGACCCGCAGGTGCCGGTGGACGGCTACATCCTGCTGGCGCCCTACATCCATCACAGTGCCCCCACCAGCGCGGAAAGCAATTCGGACTGGGCGGACCCGAAAGTACTCCGGCTGATCCTGCTGGGCCTGCTCAACGGCGTCGGCATCACCGGCCTGAACGACCTCACCGTGATCGAATTCAAGATGCCGGAAGCCGTGCGCGACGGCACCGAGACCCTGGCCTACAGCTACCGTATGCAGACATCGATGCACCCGCGCGACGACTACGGCACTGACATCGCCGCGCTGAACGCGCCCACCCTGGTGCTGGCCGGCAGCGCCGACAGCAGCTTCAACAGCGACGCCTACGCGCCCCTGTTCCGCGAGCACACCGACCACGCCGAAGTAAAGGTGCTGGAAGGGGTCGGCCACCTGGGCCTCATCAAAAGCGCCGACACGCGCGGCGCGATCCAGCAATGGCTGACCGGCCCCGTGCGGCGTGACTGATATTGAGGTAGCGGATTAGTTGTCTTCCGGACCGACCCAGAACTCCGGGTTATGGGCCACCTCCCACAGGAAGCCGTCCGGATCGGAAAAGTAGCCCAGGTAGCCGCCCCAGTGGGCCCTGTGCCCGGGTTTCACCAGGGTGGCGCCGGCCGCCTCGGCCTGCGCCAGCACCTGATCCACCTCCTGCTCCGAATGCACATTGTGGGCGATGGTAAAGCCGGCGAAGCCGCCGCCGTCATCGGCCACGCCGGCTTCCTCGGCCATCGCCTGACGGCCGTAGAGGCCCAGCCAGGTGCCGTTCAGCGTAAAGAACGCCACTTCCGGCGGCGACGGCATGCGCGGCAACCCCAAACCCTGCTCGTAGAACCGCACCGAACGCGCCAGATCCCGCACACCGAGCGTCAATAAACTCATTCTTGGTTTCACGATACCTCTCCACTCTGAAAACTGTTCTTTTGGACAGTATTCAAAAGCACCCTTGCGCACAAGATGGAGCAACCGGGAAGCGATCAGACCGGCTGGGGCAGCGGTACCGACAGAGCGACCGGCGGGGCAAAACCGAAGGCGCGGAAACCGTGGGTCAGCCCCGCGGGGCGCGGGTCGGTGGCCCAGGCCGGGGCGAGATGTTCAGGCTGGCTTTCCAGCGGCGCGCCGGCCACCTGCGCCACGCGGCGGGCGATGGCGCTGCCGGAGTCCACCCATTGCAGCGGGCGCGGGGCGCGGGCGTCGAGCCGGTCGCGCAGCAGCGGGAAGTGGGTGCAGCCGAGCACCACGGTGTCCAGGGTCGGCGCGCGCCACAGTGGCGCCAGCCCGGCGTCGATGACGGCGTCGTCCACCGGCTCGCCGGCGAGCAGCCGCTCGGCCTGCTCCACCAGGCCGTCGGCGGCCACCCGCACCACGGTGCAGTGGCCGGCGAAGTCGTGGATCAGCTTGTCGGTGTAGGGGCGGGTGACGGTGGCGGAGGTGGCCAGCAGGCCGATCACGCCGCTGCGGCTGAGCGCGGCGGCGGGTTTGATGGCGGGCACCGTGCCCACCACCGGGATGGCCAGGGCGTCGCGCAGCGCGTCCAGCGCCAGGGTGCTGGCGGTGTTGCAGGCCACCACCAGCACCCGGGCGCCGCTGGCGGCCACCGCCGCCCGGCACACCTGGACGATGCGCCGCACCAGCCAGGCGTCCGCCTTGGTGCCGTAGGGCAGCGCCGCGTTGTCGCACACGTAGGCCAGCGGCGCGCCCGGCATCTGCTCGCGCAGCGCCTTGACCACGGACAGGCCGCCGACCCCGGAATCGAAGATCAGAATGGGGCCGCTCACGGGCGGGCTCCGGGCGGGACGGTTGTGGTGACAGCGGAATGGCGGGCCATACGGTTACGGTCGGGTGGTTGCCGGGCGAAGGGGCAAGATTACCGCTATCGCGGGCCGGCAACAAAGGGCGTGACCAGATCGGCCACCAGCCGGGCCTGACGGGCCCAGCGGAAATGATCGGCGCGGTCGCCGAGTTGTTCGGCGGTGATCAGCCGCTGGCTGAGCCGGGCGTTGCGGAATTTGTCGGTGACCGCCTTCACCGACGCCGGCGGCGCCAGGGCGTCGTCCGCCAGCCGCACCGCCAGCACCGGCCCGGTATAGGCGGCGACGGCGGCGTCCAGGTCTTCGTCCAGACCCCGGGCCTGGTAGCGGTTGTGCTGCGCCAGGGTGCGCCAGCCGTTCATGACGCCGCGCGCCTCATTGCCGCCGAAGCCGATGCGCTCGCCGGGGAAGTAGCCGAACAGCAGGCCGGCGGCGGGAATCAGCCGGATCAGCCGGCGCACGCTTTTGGCGTCGGGCCGGGTGCGCGCGCCCTCGAAGGCTTTCCACCAGGGGCTGCCGGTGGCCACCAGAATTAAACCGTGGATGCGTTCGGCAAAGCGCCCGGCGGTGATGGCGGCGAAATGGCCGCCCAGGCTGTGGCCCATCAGGTGGAGCGGCGCGCCCGGCCGGCGCGCTTCGGCCCAATCCAGCAGCGCCGGCAGGTCGTTGTCGAGCACCTCGGCGAAGCCCCAGTTGTGGCGCCGGCCGGGACGCAACGGGCTGCCGCCCTGGCCGCGCTGCTCCATCACCGCCACGTTGAGCCCGCTCCCGGCCAGGGTCGCGGCGAGCTTGTCGTAAAAGCGCGCCGCCACGCCCAGCGCCGGCAGCAGCACCACCGTCGGTGTGTCCGGCGCGCCCGCGTACCAGGTCACCGGCACCCGGTAACCGCTGGCGGTATCGACCTGATGGCCGGCGCCGGCGGCGGCCGCGCTCACGCGGTTTCCGCCCCTTCCGGACGGCGCGGCCGGCGCACCAGCTCACCGCCGCAGTTCGGGCACACTCCGCCCAGGGCGGTGCAGCAGTCCACGCAGAAGGTGCACTCGTAGGAACAGATATAGACTTCGCCCTGCTCGATCAGCGCGTCGTGGCAGTGTTCGCACTCGGTTTTCATTTCCAACATGTCGGTGTACCTCCTAGCGCGCTTCGACTTTCTGTTTGCCACAGCGCTCGCACTGGTAACGGGTGACCAGTTTGCCCTGCTGGCTGTCGAACCGGGTGTTCTTGACCACTTTCCATTTGTGGAAGCCGTGCTGGCACAGGCCCTTTTTGGGTTTCTTTTTGGCCGGTTTCTGGAAGGGGACCACGTCGCCCATGGTAATACCCTTGTGTGTCTGTGGACCGGTACAGGTTACTCGAATTTTTTCCGGGTGGTGTCAATTCGGTTGTGCGGGCTGTGGTGCTCCGTATCGGAGACGCGGGGCAATGGTGGTGCCTTCCGGGACCGCTCAAGCCATCCATGGCCGCTGTTAGTTTGGCCCTCCCTGGCCAAACAGCTCCCTCCAGGCACCACCATTGCCCCGCTCACTAGGCAGCGGTACCGCCACGGGTCCAAATCA
>NZ_CAXPXK010000026.1:0-13493 GCF_964221125.1 Alloalcanivorax sp. | reverse complement strand
CGGGCCCGCGCCTTTGACTGCGGAGATTCGAGACATAAGGCCCGAAGAATGACGCTTGCGCCGCCGCCCTCCTCCCGCGTGCAGCTCACCGAAGACGGAAAGCTGCGACACTTTCTTTCCGTTGAACACCTGCCCCGTTCCCTGCTTGAAGACATTCTTGATACCGCCGCCAGCTTCGTCGACGTGGGCGGGCGCGCGATCAAGAAAGTGCCGCTGCTGCGCGGCAAGACGGTGGTCAATCTGTTCTTCGAATCCAGCACCCGCACCCGCAGCACCTTCGAGCTGGCCGCCAAGCGGCTCAGCGCCGACGTGCTCAACCTGGACATCGCCAAATCGGCCACCAGCAAGGGCGAAACCCTGCTCGACACGCTGCGCAACCTGGAGGCGATGGCCGCCGACATGTTCGTGGTGCGCCACCAGGATTCCGGCGCGCCCTTCTTCATCGCCAACGAGGTGACGCCGAGAGTGGCGGTGATCAACGCCGGTGACGGCCGCCACGCCCACCCCACCCAGGCGATGCTGGATATGTACACCATCCGCCACTACAAGGGCGGCTTCGCCGGCCTGCGGGTGGCGATCGTCGGCGACATCCTGCATTCGCGGGTGGCGCGCTCGCAGATCCACGCGCTGAATATTCTCGGCGCCGAGGAAGTGCGGCTGATCGGCCCGCGCACCCTGCTGCCCACCGACGTGGAGCAGCTCGGCGTCACTGTGTTCACCGACATGGCTCAGGGCCTCAAGGACGTGGACGTGGTGATCATGCTGCGCCTGCAGAAGGAGCGCATGGATTCCGCGCTGCTGCCCAGCGAGGGCGAATTCTTCCGCCTCTACGGCCTCAACAACGAGAAGCTGCGCCACGCCCGCCCGGACGCCATCGTCATGCACCCGGGGCCGATCAACCGGGGCGTGGAGATCGCCTCGGAAGTGGCCGACGGCCCGCGCTCGGTGATTCTCAACCAAGTGACGTTCGGCATCGCGGTGCGTATGGCGGTGATGTCGATGACCATCAGCGGCCAGGAAAGCAACCCGGACCACGGAGGCGACCATGGCCGCTAGAGCCCATCTGCTGATCCGCAAGGGCCGGGTGATCGACCCGCTCTCCGGCCGTGACGAAGTGGCCGACCTGCTGGTGGAAGACGGCCGGCTGGTGCGCATCGGCGCCAGCCTGGACGCCCCCGGCGCCGAGATCTTCGACGCCGAGGGCCACTGGGTGATCCCCGGCCTGGTGGACGCCTGCGTGCACCTGTCCCTGCCCGGCAGCGGCCGCGCCGGCGACATCGCCTCGGAAACCCGCGCCGCCGCCGGCGGCGGCATCACCCACATGGCGGCGCAGCCGGACTGCGGTCCGGTGGACTCCACCGCGGTGGTGCGGCTGATCCGCGAGCAGGCCGGCCAGGCCGGCTTCGCCCGGGTGCTGCCGGTGGCCGCGCTCACCCAGGGGCTGGAAGGCAATCAGCTGGCGGAGATGGCGACGCTGGCCCGGGCCGGCTGCATCGCCGTGGGCCAGGCCGGCGCCCGCGTGGTCGACGCCCTGGTGCTCAAGCGCGGCCTGGAGTACGCCGCCACCTTTGATCTGCCGGTGATGTTCCGTCCCCAGGACGCGGCCCTGGCCGGCGGCGGGTGTGCCCATGACGGGCCGGTGGCCACCCGCCTGGGTCTGCCCGGCATCCCCGCCGTGGCGGAGTCGGTGGACCTGGCCCGCGACCTGCTGTTGGTGGAAGCCACCGGCGTGCGCGCCCACTTCCAGCAGATCTCCAGCCGTGAATCCCTGTGGCTGCTGCGCGAAGCCAAGGCCCGGGGCTTGCCGGTCACCGCCGATGTGAGCATTCACCATCTGCTGCTGGACGAGTCCGCCATCGAAGGCTTCAACAGCCACTGCCACGTGATTCCGCCGCTGCGCGGCGCCGCCGACCGCGAAGCGCTGCTGGCGGCGGTGGCGGACGGTACCATCGACGCCATCTGCTCCCAGCACCAGCCGGTGGGGTCGTCGAGCAAGGCGGCGCCGTTCCCGGCCTCCAAACCGGGCATCTCCGGCCTGGACAGCCTGCTGCCGCTGATCCTCAAGCTGGTGGCGGAAGGCGCCTTGCCACTGCACCGGGCGCTGGACGCGGTCACCGCCGCGCCGGCCCGCTGCCTGGGTATTCAGGCGGGGCAGCTGGAAGCCGGCCGCCCGGCCAGCCTGTGCGTGCTGGCCGCCGATGAGAGCCGCGGCCTGGCCAGCCACTGGCTGTCGGCGGGCCGTAACTCGCCCTGGCGCAACGCCACCCTGCCCGGGGTGGTCAAGCTCACCGTCTGCCAGGGCAAGGTCAGCTGGCTCAGCGACTGACGCCGGCGTCCGCTTCCATCTGAAACAGATGGGTCGCCAGCAACGACTCGCCCATCAAACCCGGGGCGAACTGCAGTTGCCCCCGGGTATCGGTGAAGATCGTCGCCGGGGTGCCGCGGATGCCCAGCCGTTGCATCAGTATGCGGTTCTCCCCCAGCGCCCGGCTGATGTCCTTCGGGATATCCCGCAACGGTGCCAGCCCGCCGGCGTCGAACTCTTTTTGCCCTTTCTCCAGGGCCGCCAGCGGGTCGTCGGCGGCGAGCACCGCGGCGCCCTTGGCGTGGCTCTGCGGCTTGAGAATGCCGACGATCACGTGGCGCACCTGGGTGACGTTGTCCGCATCATTGATAAAGGGCCGCATCGCCTCCCACTGGCGCGCGCAGTACGGGCATTCCATGTCGGTGAACATGTAGGCGACCCGCTCCGGATTTTCCGGCCCTTCCGCCACCCAGTGGCTGTCCGCCAGCAGCGACCGTACCTGCCGGGCCTGCTCCTCGCTGATCTGGGCGCTGGCCGGCGGGCTGAACAGCGCCGCCGTCAGCGCCATCAGCAGCGGCGCCACCAGCGCCAGGGTCTGTCGGACGGTCGGTCGAGTGTGCATGGGCTACTCCTGAAGGTGCGGGTTAATAAAATGATGAAGGCTGGCCCGGGAAAGCGGCCCCACATGGCTGTTGACCAGGGTGCCGTCGCGGCCGATCAGCACGGTGGTGGGCAGGCCGCTGCCGCCCAGGGCCCGGGCCAGGTCGCTGTGCGGGTCCGACACCACGTTGTCCAGGCGCAAACCCTCTTCCAGCAAATAGCCGCGGATAATCTCCGCCGACTCGCCCTGGTTGGCGTACACGAAACGCACCCCCGGATAGTCGCTCTGGCCCTGTTCCAGCACCGGCATCTCGCGCCGGCAGGGCGGGCACCAGCTGGCCCACAGATTGACCAGGGTGAGGCGGTCCTCGGACAACGCGGAAAGCGCCACGGGGGTGCCGTCCAGCCGGTGCAGGGTCACCTCCGGCGCCGGCTGGTCGGTGCTGCTCACGGCCAGGGTCACGCTGGCGGTGAGCACCGCCGCCACCGCGCCGGTGAGCAGGGCGCGCCAGCTCTCGGACAGCGGCGCGTCCTCTTCCCGTGCGCGGCCGCGCAGCGCCCAGGCCAGGGCCAGGCCGGCGCCGGCCACCGCACCGGGCCACCAGAGGCCGCCGTCGCGCAGGTCGATCATTTCCAGCGGCCCGGCGAAGCGGTCGTGGTAGCGCGCCACGAACGCCACCCGCGCGCCGATCAGCGCCAGCAGCCCGATGCGCCATAGCAGCGGCTCGGCGTCCCCGTGGCCACGGCGGCGGCCGTACCAGGCCACCAGCCAGGCGGCGATCAGGCCCACTAGCCAGGGCAGCAGGGCGAGCGGTAGCGCGAAGGGTCCGAGTTGCAAAGCGTTCATGGGGCCTCTTGGGTGTCCTGGTTGCCGGGCCCAGCATTCCCGACCATGATTAACGCCGGGTTAATCCGGCGCCCGCATTCTGGTTTCCTATGCATGTACTACTGATCGAAGACGACGCCCTGCTCGGCGACGGCGTGCAGGCCGGTCTTCAGGCCCACGGCTTTTCCGTGGCCTGGGTGACCCGCGCCGCCGATGCCGACGCCGCCCTGGACAGTACCGCCTTTGACCTGGTGGTGCTCGATCTGGGTTTGCCCGACCAGGACGGGCTGTCGCTGCTGGCGCGCTGGCGCCGCCTGGGGCGGGACGAGCCGGTGCTGGTGCTCACCGCGCGGGACGGTGTCGAGCACCGGGTGACGGGATTGAACGCCGGCGCCGATGACTACCTGGTGAAACCCTTTGACCTGGACGAACTGGTGGCCCGCCTGCACGCCTTGATGCGCCGCGCCGCCGGCCGCGCCGCACCGGTGATCGAGTACGGCGGCCTGCGGTTCGAACCGGCGGCCCAGCGGCTCTGGCTGCACGGCGAGGCGGTCACCCTGCCGCGCCGTGAGCGGGCCCTGCTGCAGGCGCTGCTGCAAAGCCGTGGCCAGGTGCTGACCCCGGTTCAGCTCGCCGACCGGGTCTACGGCTGGACCGACGGCGTGGAGAGCAACGCCCTGGCGGTGCACATCCACAACCTGCGCCGCAAACTCGGCGACGCCCTGATCGAAACCGTGCGTGGCGAAGGTTACCGGCTGGGGGCCCCGCCGTGATCGCGCCCGCCAGTTTGCGCGGCCGCTTGCTGCTGTGCATGGGCCTGGGGCTGTCGGTGCTGTGGCTGGTGCTGGCGGTGTGGCTGCACGGCGAGGTCCGTGACCGGGTCGCGCGGGTGCTGGACCAGCGCCTGGCGGCGTCCGCGCGCATGGTGGTGTCGCTGCTGGAAAGCGACGCCGCCAGCGACCTGAAACTGCAGGAGTCCGGCGCCCTGCCCCTGGGCGGCATCGCCTGTGAAATCAGCAGCCTGCGCGGCGAGGTGCTGGCCCGTTCCGGCGGCGCCCCCAACGCCGGACTGGCGCTGCCCGAGGACGGCTTCGGCGAGCAACAGGTCGAGGGCGAAACCTGGCGGGTGTTCACCGTCAGCGACGGCGAGTTGCGCGTCACCTCGGCGGAACGCATGGCCGGGCGCACCGCCTTTATGCGCCAGGTGGCGCTGGTGCTGCTGGTGACCCTGGGCCTGGGCCTGCTGGCCAGCCTGGCGGTGGTGTGGTGGGCGGTGGGGCGCGCCCTGGCGCCGCTGGCCGTGCTGCGTGCCGACCTGTCCCGGCGCCGGGTCACCGACGAAGCGCCCCTGAGTGTGCCGGAAGGCGGGGTGGAGCTGGCGCCCATGGTCGACACCCTCAACCACTGGCTCGGCAACGCCCGCGATGCCCTGCTGCGCGAACGGCGCCTCACCGACGACCTGGCCCATGAACTGCGCACGCCGCTGGCGGCGATCCGCACCCAGCTTCAGGTCGCCGATATGACCGACGGCGAGCGCGCCGCCCACGCCCGGGCGCAGGCCCGGCAGGCGGTGCTGCGGCTGGCCAACAACCTGGACCAGCTGCTGGCCCTGGCCCGGGAAGAGGGCGCGGAAAGCCGGCGCCGGGAGCCGCCCGAGGCACTCGGCGATCTGCTCGCCACGGTGCTGGAAGAACTGCGGCCCGCCAGCCTCGAAAAGCGCCTCACCGTTCACCTGGACGCGGACGATGACCGGGCGTTGCGGCGGGCCGCTCCGGCCGGACCGGGCCTGATGCGGATCGCGCTGCGCAATGTGCTGGAGAACGCGGTCCGGCACAGCCCGGCCGGCGGTGAGATAGGGGTGCGGGTAGAGAGCGGACACAACGGCGAAGACATTGCCGTGGCCGTCGAGGATCAGGGCCCCGGGCTGGCCCCGGATCAGCGCGCCCGCGCCCTGGACCGGGGCTGGCGCGGCGGTGGCGAGGGCCAGGGGCTGGGCCTGGCCATCGTCGCCTCGGTGATGGCGCGCACCGGCGGTACCATTGCGCTGGACGCCGCCGACAGCGGCGGCCTGCGCGTGACCCTGCGGTGGCTTAGTTCGCCGCGCCCGGCGGGAAGCGATTGAACATCTCCGCCACCATCACGTCGATGCGCTCCTTGCGGCGTTCGCTGCTCATCGATTCGTAGAGCGTGTCGCGGCTGGTGGCTTCCCAGACCACTTCGCTGCTGCGGCGTTCGACCAGGGCGATTTGCAGCTTGTGCTCTTCGTAGGTCTCGCCTTCCACCGGAGTGGTGGCGCCGATGCCGTAGCCCCGGTTGAACCAGCCGAAGCCGAATTGCAGGGTGCTGCCCTGGAATTTCTCCACCGGCACGAAGGCGTAGCGCACCGCCAGGTCCGCCTGATCCAGGTCGGTACGGGTCAGCGGTCCGTCCGCCAGTTCGCGGTGTACGGCTTCCTGCACCCGCTGGCCGTTCAGGCTGAGCGCCTCCTGGTCGGCGTCCGGCGCCTCAATGGCGTAACTGCGGTACTGACTGAAATCGGTGCCGGCGCGATGGTCGATCACCACCGGCGACACGCACCCGCCCAGCAACAGGGCGAGCGCGGCGATCAAGGGCAGGCTGTGTAAGACTCGCATTGGACAACTCCCTGGGAATCATTCTCAAACAGTATAGAGCGCTTCCGCGAGGGTGACGTCAACGGGAACCGGCCGGAATCTGCACCCAGACCGCATGGGCGCGGGCCAGACAGCGACCGGCGGCGTCGTGCACCGCGGTGCCGGCGAAGTGTTTGCGCCCGTCGCGGCCCAGCGGCCAGCCACTCACCACATAGGTCTCGCCCACGTTCGGCAGCGCGTCCACCTGCACCGTGAAACTGCCCAGCACCACCCAGGTGTCCGGGTCTTTCTCCAGGGTGAACGAGCCCGGGCAGTCCAGCGCCGCGTACACCTGCGGCAGCGTCACCCGGCCCCGGTCGTCGCCGTGGCTGGCCGCCGGTGTCCACGGGCAGGCCACCGCGCGGCGGTCGTCCAGCCAACCGGGGAACAGCCGCAGGCCGTCGTCCCGGTCCGGGCCGCACACGTAGCAGCCAGGGAAAGGATGGTCGACGAAACCGCTGAAGCGGGTTTCCGCCTCCCGCGCTTCGTCCACGGTGGCCGGGGCCGGCACCGTCATTTCCGGCAGGCTGGCCTGGCGGGCGCGGGCCACCGGCTGGTCGTCGTGCAGGGCGAACCACTGCGCGTTGTCCAGCCGCAGCGGCATGTCGGTGTCCAGCGGCGGCGGCGCCATCAGGCGGGTTTCCACGCACGCCGTGCCGGCGTGCTCGGCCATGCGGCCGCAAATATAGCCGCCGTTGGCGGAGCCCGGCGGGCCGTTATAGCGGTTCTCAATGCGAATCGCGGTGGTGTTCGGTGTCATGGTGTTCTCTTTCCTACCAGTTAAACGGGTTCGGCTTCCGCCCTCAGGCATTCACCGAGAAAGCGTGCGGCCCGGCCGGCGTACTGACCGTCGGCGTAGACCAGATAGAGGTCGTGGAAGCGCTCCACGCCCTCTTTAAGCGGCAGCGGCAGCAGGCGGCCTTCGGCCAGGTCGGCGGCGATTTCGGTCTCCGGCACCCAGGCGAAACCCAGGCCGCGCAGCAACGCCTGGCGGCGCGCGCTGCCGTGGGAAAAGGTCCAGCGCTGCTCGGCGCCCAGCCAGCCCGAGTCCACCCGGCGCTTGCCGGAATCGCGGATCACCAGCTGGCGGTGCGGGCGCAGGTGGTCCAGCTCCAGCGGCCCCTGATGGTGCAACGCGTGCTCCGGCGCCGCCACCGCCACGAAGCGGATCCGCGACAGATGATCCCCCATGAAGCCGGGCGGCACCCGGCCGGTGATCACCACGTCCGCCTCATGGCGCAGCAGCGCTTCCTCGGAACCGGACAGCACGGTTTCCTGGAACTCCACCCGGGTCAGCGGGCTTTCGCTGGCCAGCCGCACCAGGGCGCAGAGTACCTGATCCTGGGGGAACAGGCCGTCGGCGGTGAGCCGCACCAGCGGCTCCCAGCCGTGGCCGAAGCGGATCGCGGTGTTCTCGATGCGGCCCGCCTCGTCCACCAGCACCTTGGCCTGGCGGTACAACAGGCTGCCGGTCTCGGTGAGTTTGGCGCGGCGGCCCTCCAGGGCGAAGGCGCGCACGCCCAGCTCGGTCTCGATTTTCTGCACCGCGTAGCTGATCGCGGACTGGCTTTTATCCAGCGCCTCGGCGGCGGCGGCGTAGCCGCCCTCGTCCACCACGGCGATCAGGGCCTGCCATTGGTCCAGGGTGATTTTCGTCGACATATCGAATCAATTGACCATATTTCACAAATATGTGCTGTTTTATATCGCCTTTTCAGAATCAATAATAGAGGTCAGCTTCAAGCAATGATTCCAAGGAGGTCCCATGGGACTGCTGGTAGAAGGACAGTGGCAAGACAAGTGGTACGACACCAAGAGCACCGGTGGCCATTTCAAGCGCTCGGAAAGCCAGTTTCGTAACTGGGTGACCGCCGACGGCGAAGCCGGCCCCACCGGCGAGGGCGGTTTCCCGGCGGAGAGCGGCCGTTACCACCTGTATGTGTCCTACGCCTGCCCCTGGGCCCACCGGGCGCTGGTGATGCGCGCCTGGAAAGGCCTTGAGAAGCACATTGACGTGTCCGTGGTGCACCCGCTGATGCTGGAGCACGGCTGGGAACTGCGCGAGGACTTCCCGGGCGCCACCGGCGACCCGCTGTACGGCCTGGACAAGCTGTATCAGCTGTATTTGAAGGCCGACGGTAAGTACACCGGGCGCGTCACCGTGCCGGTGCTGTGGGACAAGCAGCGCGAGACCATTGTCAGCAACGAGTCCGCCGACATTATCCGCATGTTCAACAGTGCCTTTGACGGGGTCGGTGCGCGGCCGGGGGATTACTACCCGAGTGATTTGCGCGAACAGATCGAGGCGGTTAACAGCCCGATCTACGAGAAGGTGAACAACGGCGTTTACAAGGCCGGCTTCGCCACCGGCCAGCAGGCCTACGACGAGGCGGTGCAGGCGCTGTTCGGCACCCTCGACGAATTGGAAGAGCGGCTCGGTAAAAGCCGCTATCTGGTGGGCAACACGCTCACCGAGGCGGATCTGCGCCTGTGGACCACGTTGGTGCGGTTCGATCCGGTTTACGTTACGCACTTCAAGTGCGACCGCCGCCGGATCGCCGACTACCCCAACCTGAGCGGTCTGTTGCGCGAGCTCTACCAGCTGCCCGGTGTGGCCGGCAGCGTGGATATGGATCATATCCGCAACCATTATTTCCGCAGCCACCCGACGGTGAACCCCCACGGGATCATCTCGATCGGCCCGGAGCAGGATCTTTCCGCCGCCCACGACCGCGACCGGCTGGGCGAACGGGAGATCCGGGGCGTCTGAGGGCGCCCCGGAGGACAGCCAACAGGAGGCAACCATGAAAGAGCGTCGCATACTTAATACGTTCCGTGCCCTGGATACATCCGATGGCGCCGGCGTGCGCCTGAAGCGCGCGCTGGGCCACAACCCGGCGGTGCGGCTGGATCCGTTCCTGATGCTGGACGCGTTCTCCTCCGACAATCCGGACGACTACGTGGCCGGCTTCCCGGCCCATCCGCACCGTGGCTTCGAGACCGTCACCTACCTGGTGGAAGGACACATGAAGCACCGTGATCACCTGGGTAACGAAGGCGATCTCAAGCAGGGCGGCGTGCAGTGGATGACCGCCGGGCGCGGCATCATCCACGAGGAAATGCCCCAGCAGCAGGACGGTTTGCTGCGCGGCTTCCAGCTGTGGATCAACCTGCCGGCGGCGGAGAAGATGAAGCCGGCCGGTTATCGGGACATCACCGACACCGAGATGCCGCGTCTGGATCTGCCCGGCGGCGGGCAGGTCAAGGCGGTGGCCGGCGAGGTGACGCTCAACGGTGAAACGATCACCGCGCCGGTGGTCGGCGGCAGCACCGATCCGCTCTACCTGGACGTGAAGTTGCGCGGCGGCGAAAGCCTGACCGTGCCGGTGAAAAGCGGCTACAACGCGCTGCTGTATCTGTTCGAAGGGAGCCTGACGGTGAATGGCGAGACGCTGCGCCTGGAGCACACCGGCACGCTGAGCGACGGCGATCGTGTGACGCTCGCCGCCGGTAAGGACGGTGCCCGGCTGTTGTTGCTGGCGGGCAAGCCGATCGGCGAGCCGGTGGCCCAGTACGGTCCCTTCGTGATGAACACGCAGGAAGAGGTCGAGCAGGCGCTGCGGGACTACCGGGCCGGCACGCTGGCTGAGCCGGCCTGAGGGCTCGCTCGCACAGTTCTTCAGCCGAGTTTGGCGTCCAGGGTGATCTCAGCGTTGAGCACCTTGGACACCGGACACCCTTCCTTGGCGCCGTTGGCGATTTTCTGAAACTCGGCGTCGTCGATGCCGGGAATCTTCGCGTTCATATCCAGATGAATCTTGGTGATGCTGAAGCCGTCGCCGTCTTTATCCAAAGTCACTTTCGCCTTGGTGTCGATGCTGTCGGCGGTGTAGCCGGCGTTACCCAGCTCCAGCGAAAACGCCATCGAGAAACAGCCGGCGTGGGCGGCGCCGATCAGCTCTTCCGGGTTGGTGCCGGGCTCGTCCTCGAAGCGGGTGTTGAAACCGTAGGGCTGTTCCTTGAGGGCACCGCTTTGCGTGGAAATGGTGCCTTTGCCCTTCTTGATGTCGCCTTCCCAGTGGGCGGATGCGAACTTGTTCATGACGTTGCCTCCCGATACGAATGTCCGGGCAAGAGTGGGAGCCCGTCCGTGAAGGATAGGTGCACTCTTGCCCCGGCGACCGTAAAAGAAGGATAAACGCCGGTTAGTCGTGGTCGCCTTCGATGGTCAGGCCGCGGGTGGCGTGATCCAGGCTGGTGGCGTCGGTTTCGTTGCCGAGCTTGATCATCAGGCGCAGGTCGTTGGGCGAGTCGGCATGGGCGATGGCGTCCTCGTAGGTGATCTCGCCGGCGTCGTACAGATCGTAGAGCGCCTGGTCGAAGGTCTGCATGCCCTGTTCCCGGGACTTGCCCATCAGCGCTTTCAGCAGGTGAATCTCGCCCTTGCGGATATGGTCGGACACCAGCGGCGTGTTGAGCAGCACTTCGATGGCGGCGCGCCGGCCCTTGCCGTCCGGGGTGGGGATCAGCTGCTGGGCGACGATGCCGCGCAGGTTCAGCGACAGGTCCATGTAAAGCTGGTTATGGCGATCCGCCGGGAAGAAGTGAATGATGCGGTCCAGCGCCTGGTTGGCATTGTTGGCGTGCAGGGTGGCCAGGCAGAGGTGGCCGGTCTCGGCGAACGCGATGGCGTGGTCCATCACCTCGCGGCTGCGCACCTCGCCGATCAGAATCACGTCCGGCGCCTGGCGCAGGGTGTTCTTCAGCGCCACCTCGAAGGATTCCGTGTCGATGCCCACTTCCCGTTGCGTGACGATGCAGCCCTGGTGCTGGTGGATGAATTCGATCGGGTCCTCGATGGAAATGATGTGCCCTTTGGAGTTCTTGTTGCGGTGGCCGATCATCGACGCCAGCGAGGTGGATTTACCGGTGCCGGTGGCGCCGACGAAAATCACCAGGCCGCGCTTGGTCATCGCCAGGTCCTTGATCACCGGCGGCAGGCGCAGCTCGTCCACGTTGGGAATCTTGGTCTCGATGCGGCGCAGCACCATGCCCACCAGGTTGCGCTGGTAAAAGGCGCTGGCCCGGAACCGGCCGATGCCGCGGGCGGAAATCGCGAAGTTGCACTCGTGGTGTTCGAGGAATTCCTTGCGCTGCTTTTCGTTCATGGTGCTGAGCACGATGTCCCGGGTCATGTCCGGGGTCAGGGCGTTGCGCGTCACCGGCAGCACCTTGCCGTGAATTTTCATGCTCGGTGGCACGCCGGCGGTGATGAACAGGTCCGAGCCGCCTTTCTGCACCATTAATTTAAGAAGATCTTCAAATTCCATGCGCTTGCCCCAATCAGATGGCGTCCGGGTTCTTGGCTTTTTCCTGGGCCGCCTGACGGGCCACCAGGCCTTTCTTCACCAGGCCCTGCAGGCACTGGTCCAGGGTCTGCATGCCCAGGGCGCCGCCGGTCTGGATGGCGGAGTACATCTGCGCCACCTTGTCCTCGCGGATCAGGTTCCGGATCGCGGCGGTGCCGATCATGATCTCGTGGGCGGCGATCCGCCCGCCGCCGTTTTTCTTCATCAGGGTCTGCGAGATCACCGCCTGCAGGGATTCCGACAACATCGAGCGGACCATGGATTTCTCCTCCGCCGGGAACACGTCCAC
Organism: Alloalcanivorax sp.; assembly: GCF_964221125.1. NCBI lineage: Bacteria > Pseudomonadati > Pseudomonadota > Gammaproteobacteria > Oceanospirillales > Alcanivoracaceae > Alloalcanivorax > Alloalcanivorax sp. Next base: position 1,453 of record NZ_CAXPXK010000026.1, on the reverse strand, counting down.
CACCCGGTCGATGGTCTTGGCCGCCGAGGTGGTGTGCAGGGTGCCGAACACCAGGTGGCCGGTTTCGGCGGCGGTGAGCGCCAGCCGGATGGTTTCCAGGTCGCGCAATTCGCCCACCAGAATAATGTCCGGGTCTTCCCGCAGGGCGGAGCGCAGCGCCTCGGCGAAGCCCAGGGTGTCGCGGTGCACTTCCCGCTGGTTGACCAGGCACTTCTTGGATTCGTGCACGAATTCGATCGGGTCCTCGATGGTGAGGATGTGCTCGTAGCGGCTCTCGTTGATGTAGTCCATCATCGCCGCCAGGGTGGTGGATTTACCCGAGCCGGTGGGCCCGGTCACCAGCACGATGCCGCGTGGGAAATCGGATATCTTCTGGAACACCTTGCCCATGCCCAGGTCCTCCATGGTCAGCACCTTGGAGGGAATGGTCCGGAACACGGCGCCGGCGCCGCGGTTCTGATTGAAGGCGTTGACCCGGAAACGGGCCACGCCGGGCACGTCGAAGGAGAAGTCGGTCTCCAGGAATTCCTCGTAATCCTTGCGCTGCTTGTCGTTCATGATGTCATAAACGAGCGCGTGCACTTCCTTGTGCTCCATGGCCGGCAGATTGATACGGCGCACGTCGCCGTCCACCCGGATCATCGGGGGCAGGCCGGCGGAAAGGTGCAAATCCGAGGCGCCGTTTTTGGCGCTGAAGGCAAGCAGTTCGGTGATATCCATGGGTTTCTGTATTCTTCTCAGTAGAATTTCGCAGGACGGTATAGGTCCTTAAACTAACCGCTCGCCGTGAGCCATTCAATCATGCCCGAAACCGATACCCCGCTAACCTCGATTCGCGCACGGATCGACGCCGCCTGCGCCGGCGCCGGCCGGGCCCCGCAAAGCGTCACCCTGCTGGCGGTCAGCAAGACCCGCGGCGCCGACGAGATCGCCGCGCTCGCCGACCAGGGCCAGCGTCATTTCGGTGAAAACTACCTCCAGGAAGCCCTCGACAAGATGCCCGCCCTGGCGGACCGGGGCCTGGAGTGGCATTTCATCGGCCCGATCCAGTCCAACAAGACCCGCGACATCGCCGCCCATTTCGACTGGGTGCACACCGTGGACCGCGCCAAGGTGGCGCGCCGGCTCAACGAGCAGCGCCCGGACCACCTGCCGCCGCTCAACGTCTGCATCCAGGTCAATGTGGACGACGAAGCCAGCAAAAGCGGGGTCGCCCTGGATCAGGTCGCGGCGCTGGCCGCCGGGTTCGCCGACTGGCCGCGCCTGCGCCTGCGCGGCCTGATGGCGATTCCCCGCGCCGACAGCGACGACCACAACCGCGCCGCTTTCCACGCCCTCGCCATGACACTGTCACAATTGCGCAATACAATGCCGGCCCTCGACACCCTCTCCATGGGTATGAGCGCGGACTACACGGTGGCCATCGAAGAAGGCGCCACCCTGGTGCGGCTGG
>NZ_CAXPXK010000025.1:0-12037 GCF_964221125.1 Alloalcanivorax sp. | reverse complement strand
GGTACATAATAAAGACTCTCCGGATCTTGTTATTGGGCTTATTTAAGCTCTTTTATTTCACTGGACGTTTTTTCGGGTAGGAGCGCCAGCGAAAGATGACGAAAGGCGTTTTTGCGGGGGTGACCGCGAACAACGCTCTCGTCTCATATGCAACTAATAAAACAAAGCGGTGGTGAATGCCGTATGAAAAAGGTTGTGAACGGTAGACGGGGGACGGGTTACTTTACGGAACGTAGCGGGAGGGTAGCCGAACGTAATGGGCCGGTTAAGAGGAACGTCCGTGCCAGGTATTAAGTGTCATATTATGCACAACAGGGCGTGGCTTGCGGTCAAACGCTAGTACACCGAAACGCCGCCGCCCTCGCCGACCAGCACCACATCCGCCGGGCGCAGCGCGAACAGCCCGTTGGTGACCACGCCGGTAATATTATTGAGGGTTTTTTCCAGTTCCAGCGGGTTGACGATGTCCAGGTTATGGACGTCGAGGATGATATTGCCGTTGTCGGTGACGAAGCCTTCGCGGTATTCCGGCCGGCCGCCCAGCCCCACCAGCTTGCGGGCCACGTAGGAGCGCGCCATGGGGATGACCTCCACCGGCAGCGGGAAGGCGCCCAGGCGTTTGACCTTCTTCGAGCCGTCGACGATGCAGATGAAGTCCTTGGCCACCGCGGCGACGATTTTTTCCCGGGTCAGGGCGCCGCCGCCGCCCTTGATCATCTCGCGGTGCTCGTTGACCTCGTCGGCGCCGTCCACGTACACCGGCAGGCGGTCCACGTCGTTCAGCGCCAGCACCGGGATGCCGTGGCCGCGCAGGCGCTCGGCGGTGGCCTCGGAGCTGGCCACGGCGCCGGCGATGCGGTCCTTCATGGCCGCCAGGCCATCAATGAAGAAATTGGCGGTGGAGCCGGTGCCTACGCCCACCACTTCGCCTTCCGGCACGTAGCGCAGGGCGGCCTCGGCCACCTGTTTCTTCAGAGCGTTCTGGTCCATGGTCGGTCTCCGCGATGCAAAGGTGCGGCGATTATACGGGCGCTTGGCCCGTCGATACAGGACAGCGCAATGGACGCTCCCGCCCCGCGCCCCGTAAACTAGCGGTTTTACCCTTCCGGATCTTCCATGCCTGCGATGCTTGATCAATACGTAAAACGGATTCTCCAATCCCGCGTCTACGACGTGGCGCTGGAGACCCCTATCCATGCGGCCCCGTTGATCTCCCGGCGCATCGGCAACCGCGTGCTGCTCAAGCGCGAGGATCTGCAGCCGGTGTTCTCCTTCAAGTTGCGTGGCGCCTACAACAAGCTGGCCAGCCTCACCGACGAGCAGCGCAACAAGGGCGTGATCTGCGCCTCCGCCGGCAACCACGCCCAGGGTCTGGCCCTGGCGGCCAGCGCCATGGGCGTGCGCGCGGTGATCGTGATGCCGCGCACCACCCCGGAGATCAAGGTGAAATCGGTGCGCGAGCGCGGCGGCAAAGTGGTGCTGCACGGCGACGGCTTCGACGACGCCCTGGCCCACGCCACCAAGCTGCAGGAAAAAGAAGGCCTGACCTTCGTGCACCCCTACGACGACCCGGACGTAATCGCCGGCCAGGGCACCGTGGGCATGGAGATCCTGCGCCAGCAGAGCCGCGACCTGGACGCCATCTTTATCCCGGTGGGTGGCGGCGGCCTGGCGGCGGGCAGCGCCGCCTACGTGAAATACGTGCGTCCCGAGGTGAAGATCATCGCCGTGGAGCCGGAAGACGCCGCCTGCCTGCAGGCGGCCATGCTGCGCAAGCGCCGGGTGACGCTCTCCGAAGTGGGCCTGTTCGCCGACGGCGTGGCGGTACGCCAGATCGGCAAGGAAACCTTCCGCATTCTGCGCGACCACGTGGACGAGGTGATCACCGCCACCACCGACGAAATCTGCGCCGCCATCAAGGACTCCTTCGAGGACACCCGCGCCATCTGCGAGCCCGCCGGCGCGCTGGCCCTGGCCGGCCTCAAGAACTGGGTGCACAAGCACGGCGCCGAGAACAAAACCCTGGTGGCGATCCAGAGCGGCGCCAACGTGAATTTCGACCGCCTGCGGCACATCTCCGAGCGCGCCGAACTGGGCGAGCAGCGCGAGGCCATCCTGGCGGTGACCATCCCGGAAAAGCCCGGCGCCTTCCGGGCGTTCTGCCAGGCCCTGGGCCGGCGCAGCATCACCGAGTTCAACTACCGCTACTCCAGCGAGCACGAGGCAAACATCTTCGTCGGCGTGCAGATCCGCCCCGGTGGCACGGACCTTGCTCCGCTTATCGCGGAACTGCGCGAAGCCGGCTACCCGGTGGTCGACATGACCGGCAACGAGATGGCCAAGCTGCACATCCGCCATATGGTGGGCGGGCACACCTCGCGGCAGGACCTGGATGAAATGCTGTTCCGGGTGGAATTTCCCGAGCGCCCTGGCGCCCTGGTCAAATTCCTGATGTCGCTGGGCCAGAAATGGAACATCAGCGTGTTCCACTATCGCAACCACGGGGCCGCCTACGGGCGGGTGCTGGTGGGCTTCCAGGTGCCGTTCGGCGACCGGGGCAACCTGCGCAAGGACCTGAAGAAGGTGCCTTACCCGATGGTGGAAGAGAGTGATAACCCGGCCTACCGGCTGTTTCTGAACTAAAACGGGGCACGCCGGTCGTATTGAATCAGGCCTTCACTGCGAACAACGCCTTATGCGTTAATGTGCGGTGAAGGCCCCGTGAATTTGAATGTTGGGCTGTAGTTTTGTTAAGAAGCGTGAGAAACAGGCCGTAACTCCTTGACTTGAGTGGTCTGAATGCCCGAATTTTGATCTGGTTCTCATCTTGTTACGAAACAAATGGCCTACCATGATGAGTCTTTCGCCCGACACGGGTTTAGGGGAAGCGGAAAACGCCGTACCACTCCGGCCATACCGGGGGGCCAGAAAACGGCGGTCCGCATTTGTACTGGGCTCCACTGTACCGAGCTTTCTTGAAATTTGGGGAATGGAAACACAATGAAGAAGAAGCCGGACGCACTTGTCGTCCTCGCATTCGTATTTGCTCTTGGGGTGCTGATCAGCACCATCACCCACGGCGGTAACGATTCTGATCTGGAGCGCTTCGCGAACTCCGCGGGCATGCAGTTCAGCAATTACGACAGTAAGTAACGCCGAACGTCGGTCACCACCTGATCCAGAGGCTGGTCCCAGGCTGCCTCGCGCAGCCTGGGCTGGCGCTGAAACTCGAACGCCACGCCGATCAGTCGCGGCCGCCGGGGCCGGCGCGCCAGGTCCGCGAGCGCGCGGTCGTAAAACCCCCCGCCCATGCCCAGCCGGTGGCCCCGGTCATCGAAGCCCACCAGCGGCACCAGAATCGCATCCAGCGCCCAGGCCGCCCGCGCCCGCTCCCGGCGACGGGGCTCGCCGATACCAAACCGGTTCGCCTTCAGCCGCCCCCCGCGCCGCCACAGGCGGAAGTGCATCCGCCCGCGATGCACCCGGTCCAGCGCCGGAAGGTATAGAGCCGCCCCACCGAAGCGCGAATGCGCCAGGGCGGGCAACGGATCCAACTCCCCGTCCCCCGCCTGATACACCCCGAAATGCCGAAACCGCCGCACCCCCAGCGCCCCCGGCAAATGCCGCGCAAACCCCCGCACCGCCCGCCGCCGCTCACCGGCGGACACAGCCCGCCGCCGCGCCCGAAGGGCCCGCCGCATCTGCTGTCGTGAAGGTTCAGAACTCATAGAAAAGGAAGGCGTCCATGGATAGCACCCGGCGCCCTTAAACGCGCCGCTATTAACTGTTAACTATCAACTGTCAACTATCCATTGAATTATAAAGCGTGTCCCCCGAACCGCCGCTGCGGGCGTAGCCCTTGAACCGAAAAGTTCAAGGCGGGGACCGCAGGTTAATGCCCTTAGGCTTTCCGCTCGAAGGCGGACATGCACACAGGCACACCAATTTGGACCCCTAAGGGTAAAGCATCGGCAGGGACGTAACCCGGCTGGCGCACGGTCCAGGGAACACTTGTCGAGAGTATAACAGGGGCGGGGGTGAGGGTCAGGGCTTGACAGACGTCTCGTCGTTGCCTTCCTCGAAGGCGCGGATTTCGTTGTCCAGGCGGCTCAGCAGGCCCTGGATGCGCTCGTCGTTGCCGCTGTCGTCGCCCAGCTGTTCGCGGGCTTCCAGCAGCTCGTGGCTCATGTTCAGCGCCGCCATGATGGCGATCCGCTCCAGGCCGATCACATTGGCCTGGCGCACTTCGCGCATCTGGTTGTCGAGATAGCGGGCGGCGCGCAGCAGGTTGTCCTGCTCGCCGGGTGGGCAGGCGACCCGGTATTCCTTATCCAGGATATGAATCACCAGGGAATGGCCGTCGCTCATGAATCCTCCTGCTCAAGGGACTGCAGGCGGGTTATGATGGCTTCAACGCGGGCCTTGGCCAGGTCGTTTTTCTTCACCAACTGGGCGCGGTCATCGAGCAGGCGGGTTTCCCGTTCGCGCAGCAGCCGGTTCTCCTGGCGCAGGTGCGCGGAGATGCGCAGCAGCTCGTCCACCCGGGCTTCCAGTTGCCGGAGTTGTTGTTCCATCGTCATGGCAAATTGGTCGCTGTTCGCCTAAGGTTGAGCCCTCGATCCGGGTCCGAATCGCAGGCGGGAAGGAAGTTTGCCCGCCGCCATTGACGGCTTTTTGTACTATAGATACGGCCCTGCGAAGGGTCAACGCAAATCAAGGCGGGTTAAGCACTTAGCGCCGCTTTGCAGAAAGTCATTAAAGAGTAAAGACGGAGCCCCATGCCCGAACTGCCCGACTTCGACGAACTCGCCCGCGCCGCCGCCCAGGCGGGCATTCCCAATTCGCCCAGCGAACTGCACGGCGTGGTCTGCGGCCTGCTGGCCACCGGCCACGGCCAGGACGACAACGCCCTGCTGGGCACCCTGGCCGCCCACGCCGAGCAGCCCGAGGGGCTGCCGCCGGAACTGTCCCGCGCGCTGATCGATTGGCGCGATCAGACCATCGAAGGCTTTTCCGGCACCGGCCTGGAATTGCCCATGCTGCTGCCCGCCGACGAGGACGACCTGGACCTGCGCGTGGCCGCCCTGGGCCAGTGGAGCGAAGGCTTCCTGGTGGGCTTCGGCACCGGCGCCGCCGGCGTCGCCGACACCGAGCTGTCGCCGGGCGTGCAGGAGGCGCTGTCCGACCTGTCCGCGGTGAGCCAGGTGACCACGCCGGAAGAAACCGGCGAGGAGGAAGAGCGCATGTTCGAGCAGGTCGCCGAGCACTGCCGCATGTCCGCGCTGATGATCTACACCGACCTGGTGATGAAACAGCAGGCCGCGAAAAAGCCCGGCCCCGGCGACGCCGCCGAACTGGAAACGCCGCCCACCCGGCATTGAGGAGAACCCATGACCATTCGTCTGCAGGAATTCCAGCGCCGCCGCCGCGAGCTGATGGAGCAGATGGAGCCCAACAGCATCGCCATCCTGGCCGCCGCGCCGGAGCGCACCCGCAACCGGGACGTGGAACACCCCTACCGCCAGGACAGTGACTTCTGGTACCTGAGCGGCTTCCCTGAAGCGGAAGCGGTGATGGTGCTGCTGCCCGGCCGCGAACACGGCGAATACGTGCTGTTCTGCCGCGAGCGCGACCGCGCCCGGGAAATCTGGAACGGCTACCGCGCCGGGCCGGAAGGGGCGGTGGCGGACTACGGCGCCGACGACGCCTTCCCCATCAACGACATCGACGACATCCTGCCCGGCCTGGTGGAAGGCCGCGAACGGGTCTACTACGACCTGGGCCGCGACGCCGCCTTCGACAGCCGCCTGATGGGCTGGATCAACACCATCCGCGAGCGGGTGCGCACCGGCGCCCAGCCGCCCGGTGAATTCGTGGCGCTCTCGCACCTGCTGCACGACATGCGCCTGTTCAAGAGCAAGGCGGAAACCGAGCTCATGCGACAGGCGGCCCAGATCTCCGCCGGCGCCCACGTGCGCGCTATGCAGGCGGTGCGCCCGGGTATGTACGAATACCAGTTGGAAGCGGAATACCTGCACGAATTCATGCGCCACGGCGCCCGCAGCCCGGCCTACCCGAGCATCGTCGGCGGCGGCGCCAACGGCTGCATCCTGCACTACATCGAGAACAGCGCGCCGCTCAAGGACGGCGACCTGGTGCTGGTGGACGCCGGCTGCGAACTGCACAACTACGCCTCGGACATCACCCGCACCTTCCCGATCAACGGCAAATTCAGCGGCGAGCAGCGCGCCCTCTACGAGCTGGTGCTGGCCTCGCAGTACGCCGCCATTGAAGCCACCCACACCGACAACCACTGGAACGTGCCCCACGAAACCGTGGTGCGCATCCTCACCGAAGGGCTGGTGGACCTCGGCCTGCTGGCCGGCAACCCGGACGACCTGATCGAAGAGCAGGCCTACCAGCGCTTCTTCATGCACCGCACCGGCCACTGGCTGGGCCTGGACGTGCACGACGTGGGCGACTACCGCATCGGCGGCGAATGGCGCCAGCTGGAACCGGGCATGACCCTCACCGTGGAGCCGGGCCTCTACATCGCCCCGGACGACGACACCGTGGAAGAGCGCTGGCGCGGCATCGGCATCCGCATCGAGGACGACGTGCTGGTCACCAAAGAGGGCTGCGACGTGCTCACCCGCGACGTGCCCAAGGCCATCGACGACATCGAAGCCCTGATGCGCGAGGCGCGTGCATGAGCGCTGCCCCGCTGATCGTGGGCGGCGGCATGGCGGGCGCGGCGCTGGCGCTGCTGCTGCGCCATCACGGGGCGCCGGCGGTGACGCTGGTGGAGAGCCACGCCCTGGCCGCCGGCGAAGCGCCGGACACACCCAGCTTCGACGCGCGCAGCACGGCGCTGTCCGCGGGCAGCCTGGCGATTCTCGATCAGCTCGGCCTGCAGGACGCGGTGCTGGAAAACGCCGCCGGCATCGACACCGTGCACGTGTCCCGGCGCGGCCGCCTCGGCCTGGCCCGGCTCACCGCCGAAGAACAATCTTTGCCGCGTCTGGGCGCGGTGGTGGAAAACCGCTGGTTCGGCCATGTGCTGCTGCGCGCCGTGGAAGCGGACCCGGCCATCACTCTGCGCGCCCCGGCGTCGCTCACCGGCATCCGCCGCGCCACCGACGGCTATGAAGCGACACTGGACGATGGCGAAGCACTGCACACGCCGCTGCTGATCGCCGCCGACGGCGCCCGCTCGCGCACCCGCGACTGGCTCGGCATCAGCGCCCGCCACCGGGACATCGGCCACGACGCCCTGATCGCCAACGTCGGGCTGGCGGAGCCGCACCGGGGCCAGGCGTTCGAGCGCTTCCTCGACGAGGGTCCGCTGGCCCTGCTGCCGCTGCCCGGCGAGCGCATGGCGCTGGTCTGGACCGGCCCCCGCGACGACGTGGACCGCTGGATGGCCCTGGACGACGACGCCTTTCTGGCCGCCCTGCGCGAACGGCTCGGCCGCGACATGCCGCGCCTCACCCGCGTCGGCGAGCGCGCCCGCTACCCGCTGGTGCTCAGCGAAGCCTGCGCCCAGGCGGTGCCGTTCGCGGCGGTGGTGGGCAACGCCGCCCACACCCTGCACCCGGTGGCCGGGCAGGGCTTCAACCTGACCCTGCGCGATCTGGAACTGCTGGCCCGCCGCGTCGGCGGCGACGCACAGCCGGGCCGCCTGGCGCTGCTTGAGCAATGGGCCGCCGACCGCCGCGCCGACCAGAGCCAGATCGGCCACGCCTCGCGCTGGCTGCCGGAGCTGTTCCGCGTGCGCCAGCCGCTGTTCGCCCACAGCCGCCAGCTCGGTCTGCTGGCCTTGGATCTGCTACCGACCGCCCGCAAAAACTTCGCCCGCCGGGCCATGGGGTTGTGATGGATAACGCACTGCACACGGATGTTTTGATCGTCGGCGGCGGCATGGCCGGCGGCTTGCTGGCGCTGCTGCTGGCGGACCAGGGCTTCTCGGTGCGGGTGCTGGACGCCGGGCCGGCGCCGGTGCGCCCCAGCGGCGAATCCGCGCCCCGGGTGTCCACGCTCAGCGAGGCCAGCCACTGGCTGCTGCGCCACGCCGGCGTCTGGGACCGTCTCGATCCGGAGCGGGTACAGGCCTACGCCAGCATGCAGGTGTGGGACCAGGACGGCACCGGCGAGGTGCGTTTCAGCGCCGCCGACGCCGGCGCCGACTGCCTGGGCTGGCTGCTGGAGAACGACCACCTCACCGCCGCGCTGTTCGAGGCCGCCGGCGAGCGCGACACCCTGGCCTGGCACGGCGACACTCCGGTGGACGACCTGATCCGGGACGGTGACGGCTGGCGGGTCACCGCCGGCGACCGGGTCTTCAGCGCCGACCTGCTGGTGGGCGCCGACGGCGCCCGCTCGCGGGTGCGCGACGCCGCCGGCATCCCCGCCCCGGCCCGCGACAGCGGCCACCGCGCCCTGGTGGCCACCATCGAAACCGACCAACCCCACGGCGGCTGCGCCCGCCAGGCGTTCATGGACTCCGGCCCGCTGGCGCTGCTGCCGCTGTTCGGCCACGGCGGCCACCGGTGCTCCATCGTCTGGTCCGCCTGGCCGCAGCGCAGCGACGAACTGATGGCGCTGGACGACGACGCCTTCGGCGCCGCGCTCAGCCAGGCCACCGGCGAGGTGCTGGGCGCCGCCCGGGTGGTCAGCCGCCGCGCCGTGTTCCCCATCGAAGAGCGCCACGCCAGCCGCTATCAGGGCCGCGCCCTGGCGCTGGTGGGCGACGCCGCCCACGTCATCCACCCGCTGGCGGGGCAGGGCATCAACCTGGGCCTGCTGGACGCCGCCGTGCTCGCCGAAGAACTCGGCCGCGCCCGCGCCGCCGGCCTGCCGGTGGCCCACGCCACCATCCTGGCCCGCTACGAGCGCCGCCGCCGCGCCGACAACCTGCTGATGCAGAACGCCATGCGCGGCTTCAAGCTGCTGTTCGAACGCCCCGAACCCGCCGTCCGCTGGCTGCGCAACACCGGCCTCGGCCTGGTTAACCGCCTCGCCCCCGCCCGCCACGCCTTCATGCACCGCGCCCTCGGCCGCGCCGGCGACCTCCCCCGCAACGCCCGACCCTGACCCGCAGCCCCGGGGGCCGCGTCGCTTATTTCCCGATGTACACAGCTGTCAATGACGTAAACATTGACAACGCGGCCTCCGTTTGTCCTCACGCATCTTTTACAAGTTTTGTGGTTCCGATACGTTGACGTTTATTCACAAGCCGTATTTTCTGTCCGTTATTGGCCCTGGCGCCGCAGCCCGCTGATCACGCGGTCTACAGCGATTCTAATAAGGTCTTATGGTAGAGGGGCACCCAGAGCCGATACTTAATTATTAGCCTATAAAATCCGCATCAGTAAAAGGTTTTGACTAACGGAAACGGTTAACAAAAGTGCACGAAATGTAGCGTTAACCAGTGTTTTGTTTCTAATTCGTCGCACATACTGCGCGCCCGTTAAGTGAACACCTGTAAATAACAAAGCCGCCGTTCTTCCCCGAGACGGCCTGACGGAGTAGTTCGCCATGAACAATAAAATCGTCGCCCGGGGCGCTGCCCTGGCGCTTGCCATTGGTTCCACCACCGCCGCCTACGCCAGCATGGGCAACATCGGCACCACCTACGGGGTGCTGCCCTCCGACGTGGCCTCCGCCCAGGCCCTGTCCATGTTCAACACCCAGGTCTCCGCCGTGTACTACAACCCGGCCTACCTCACCAAGGACCCGCGCGGTGAGCTGACCCTGGGCCTGCTGCACGCCGACCACGAACTGCGCGCCACCAGCCTGGGCGGCGCCAACCCGCCCAACCGCAGCGGCGGTGACGTGCTGCAGGATTCGCCCTCCCAGCACACCCTGATCGGCATGAAGACCGATCTCTCCTCGTTGACCAAATTCAACCACCCGATCTTCTTCGGCGTGATGATCGGCGTGGAGAAATACGGTGAGGAAATGCTGGCGTTTGAGTCCCAGACCTCCCGGGAAGGGCAGTACTTCGAATACGGCCGTCAGCCGCTGTTCCTGAACCTGGGCGGCGCCACCACCCTGTGGCGCGGCATCGACATCGGCGCCTCCGCCCGTATCACGCTGCATTCGGAAGCGGAGCTGGTGGCCACCACCAATCTGGCCGGCGAAACCCAGTACGAAGAACTGAACGTCTCCGCCAAGCCGTCGATTCGCCCGATTCTCAGCGCCACCGTGGACATGGCGGAAACCTTCTGCCCCGACAACGAAGGCTGCTGGCTGGACGGCTTCGAAACCGCCTTCGCGTTCCGCGGCTACTCCAACACCAACACCACCGTGGACGCGCAGACCGTGATCCCCGGCACCATCGCGCCCCCGGGTCTGAACCTGAAAGTCACCACCCTGGATTCCTACCAGCCCAACATCTACTCCGCCGGCCTGCTCTACGGCGGCGAGCGCTTCCGCGTCGGCGCCTCGGTGGAAATGCAGCAGTGGTCCGACCTGGAAGAAGAGTTCGACAGCGACACCATCAAGGACCAGGCGGTGAACAGCGAAGTGGGCACCCTGGAATTTCAGGATATCGTGGTGCCGCGCCTGGGTGCCGAGTTCGAGCTCAACGACACCTTCATGCTCACCGGCGGCGTCGCCTACAGCGAGTCCCCGCTGGAATCCAACGCGTCCCTGGACGTGAACTACCTGGACGCGGACAAGTGGATCGTCGGCCTGGGCCTCACCGCCAAGTACAAGAACCCGCATTTCCTGGCCTACCCGGTGCGCTTCGACTTCGGTTACCAGTACCAGAAACTCGAAGCCCGCGAGTTCGATCTCTACGCCACCAACTCGCCCACCTACCCGGAACCCTACGAAACCGTGGAAGCGGACGGCGACGTCCACGTCTTCTCCGGTTCGGTCACGCTGAAATTCTAACGGAGGTCGGTCATGGATATGCGCAAGCTGATAGTGCTCACGGGCACCGCGATACTGGCCGCCTGCGGCGGCAGCAGCAGTGACGAGCAAACGGTAAGTTTCGACAACTGGCAGGAAACCGAGGTGGTCTACAGCTACCCGTTCGACGGCCAGGCGGAAGTCTCCCCCAACGCCCCGGTGGTGGTGCGCTTCTCCGACCCGGTGGAGGTGGACGCGTCCAACTTCACGCTCACCGGCCCGGACGGCCCGGTGAACTTCACCGTGGAAAGCGCCGACCAGGGCCGCAGCGCCGTGCTGATGCCCAATCCGGCCCTGGCGGTGAAAAGTGAGTACGCGCTCACTCTCAATAACATCCGCACCGACAACGGCGACGCCGCCCTCCCGGACGGCAGCGTGGACTTCAAGACCCGCGCCGCCCTGGAAGGCAAACCGCGCGCCCTGCGCCAGCTCAGCGATACCTTCGAGGTGGCCAGCGTCAGCCCGGACGGCGACGACCTGCCGTTCCTGGATTTCTCCTCGGTCAACCTGGTGATGACCCAGCCGCTGGACCGCCAGACCGTGGTCTACGGCGACACCGTCACCCTCACCCAGGACGGCGAAACGGTGCCCGCCTACCTGCGCGTGGACGGCCGCCACATCAGCATCGACCCGCAAAACGAGCTGAGCAGCGGCAGCGACGTCACCCTGGAACTCAGCAACGGCGTGCAAAACCTTTACGGCGAAGTGCTGGCCGGCGGCTTCACCCGCACTTTCTCGCCGCGCAACACCAAACCGCGCGAAACCCTGGTGCAGGAAGCGGCGCCCGCCGACCCGGTGCTCGGCTGCCTGGACGACGGCGTGCAGACCTCGCCGATCACCGGCGACCCGATCAACTGCGTGCCGCTGATTGCCAAGCTGCTGGGTGACAACACCGTCTCCAAGCAGCAGGGCAATGTGTTCGCCGAGCTCGGTTTCGCCCCCAACTTCCCGGACAAAACCCCGCTGCGCGTGCCCAAGGGCTCACTGCTCAAGGGCGACCCGCTGGACGTGCGCATCGGCGGCGAAGTGCCCGCCGGCTTTGATTCCGGCGAAGTCACCGTCACCTTCCTGGGCGACGCCAACGGCTACCTGCTGCCCAACCCCTACAGCGACGACCCGT
>NZ_CAXPXK010000024.1:0-45940 GCF_964221125.1 Alloalcanivorax sp. | reverse complement strand
CAGTGGGTGAGCGCCTTGGTGTTGCGGCTGGCGCCGAGCTGAAAGCGCGCGTCCACCTCACCGGGTACTTTCAGAGTCAGCAGGCGCCGGCCCTCCCGGCCGTCGGCGAAGGCGTGCCATTGCGCCGTGTCCCCGGCCTCGCCGTCTTCAGCGGATACCTTTTGCAGGGATTCCGGGTAGTTCACCGCAATGCGGAATTGGGTGTCGGTGAAGGAGGCGGCGTCCTCACCGGTGGCGGCGGCATTCGGCTGCTGGGCGGACTCATAACCGCCACCGGCCTCTTCCTCACTGCCGTCGGCGGGGCCGCCGGTTTGCTCGGCGCCGGTCTCTTCGCCGGGCCGGGATTCTTCAATGGGCGGGTGCGGAACGGTCTCTTCGTCGTCCGCCGCCTTCTTGGCGTCGTCCTCGTCCGGCGGCTGGCAGCCGGCCAGGAATAACGTGCCGGTGAGCGCACCGGTGGCCAGTAAAACGGTGAGATTGCGCATGGTACTGCTCCTTTTCGGGTATCGGCTGCCGTCCTTGGGCAACCACGACTAACGCTTTTCATCCTACGCCCCGCCACGCCGGACAACGCCCCCGCTTAACACTGTTTAACAGCGGCGGCGCCGTTCACGTTAAACTCGTGCCCCTCGAAGGGAGGCGAAGCGTGGAACTGGAACTGTCGCTATTACTGATACTGGGCGGGGTCGCCCTGCTGGCGGGCTTTATCGATACCCTGGCCGGCGGCGGAGGCCTGCTCACCCTGCCGGCGCTGTTGCTGGCCGGACTGAACCCGGTGCAGGCGCTCGCCACCAACAAGCTGCAGGGCACCTTCGGCTCGGGGATGGCCACCTTCATGCTGCTGCGCCGGCGCCGCTTCGCGGACACCCTGGCGGGGCTGAGGCGTCCGTTTCTGTGGTCGCTGGGGGGCAGCGCCTTGGGCACGGTGCTGGTGCAGCTCACCGACAGCGACGCCCTGCAGGTGCTGGTGCCGGTGGTGCTGGCGGTGATCGCGCTGTATTTCCTGTTCAGCCCCGGCGCCGGCAACGTGACCCGGGCACCGCGACTGTCCGCACGCCTTTACGAGCGCACCGTGGTGCCGGTGATCGGCTTCTACGACGGCTTCTTCGGGCCGGGCACCGGTTCGTTTTTCTCGCTCACCGGCGTGGCCCTGCGCGGCCAGGATCTGATCACCGCCACCGCCCAAGCCAAGGCGCTGAACTTCGCCAGCAACATCGCCTCGCTGACGCTGTTCGTGGTCGGCGGCAAGGTGCTGTGGGTCACCGGCGCGGTGATGATCGTCGGCCAGATGGCCGGCGCCTGGCTGGGTTCCCACGCGGTGCTGCGCGGCGGCGCCCGGTTGATCCGGCCGCTGATCGTGATCGTCTGCCTGGCCATGCTGCTTCGCTATCTGTTCGGCTGAGCGCCGGTCGCTTGATTCCTGACCCACGGGTCATACACTGATTACGCCATAATACCAACGAGCTCGGGACCTTCTTCATGGGTGACACATCCAGGCGTGATTACCGTCGGCCGGACGGCGAGACCCTTTACTGGCCGATGGGCCCCTTCAAACTCCGTCTTCCCTTCCTGCATTACCGTTTCGAATGGCCCGATTATTTCCAGGGCCTGCTGATGTGCGCGGTGGATCTGGCCGCCATTCCGCTGATGACCGAACTGCTGGGCATGCCGTTCGAAGCGGCGCTGGCGGTGGTGCTGCTGAACGGCTTTCTGTACCTGTTGCACCACCTGCTGGGCGACCCGGTGGTGCCCGGCTGGATCACCCCGGCGATCCCCCTTTTGATGGCCTACTGCGCCAGTTTTCCGGAGGGCGAGGCGCGGGTGCATGCGCTGATCGCGTTTCAATTGTTACTGGGTGTGTTCTGTATCGGGCTGGGCGCCACCGGGTTATCGAGGCGGGTGGTGAGCCTGGTGCCGCCGGCAATCAAGGCGGGCATCATCATGGGCGCCGGCATCGCCGCGGTGATTTCGGTGTTCGAGGTGGGCGGCCGCTTCGAGAGCTTCCCGTGGACCATTTCCATCGCCATCGGCATCGCCTTCTATCTGATCTTCTCCAAGCACTTCGCGGTGCTGAAAACCCGCAACGCCTTCTGGTCCACTCTGGGCAAGCTGGGTATTTTCCCGATCATCGCCCTGGCCATCGTGCTGGCGCCGCTGTTCAGCGAAGCGCCCTGGCCGACCATTGAATGGGGCTTCACCACGCCGGACTTCGCCACCCTGTGGAATGAGTACACCGTGTTCGGCCTGGGCCTGCCGTCGCCGGAAATGTTCCTGCAGGCGATTCCCACCATGCTGGCGGCCTACATCGTGCTGTTCGGCGACGTGCTGCAGGGCAAGGCGCTGCTCAAGGAAGCGGACGCCAGCCGCCAGGATGAGAACGTGGACTACAACCCGGACCGCGCCCACATGATCTTCGGCGGCCGCAACGCCACCATGAGCATCATCGGCCCGGACGTGGCCATGTGCGGCCCGCTGTGGGCGGCCATGCACGTGGTGATCGTGGAACGCTTCAAGGAGGGCCGCAAGGCGATGGACTCGATCTTTGGCGGCGCCGGCTCGTTCCGCTGGGGCACCAACACCGGCCTGCTGCTGATGCCGATTGTCAGCCTGGTGGAACCGATCCTGGGCGTGGCCCTGGCGCTGACGCTGCTGATCCAGGGCTACGTGAGCGTGCGCATCGGCATTCTTGAAGCGCGCAGCCAGCGCGACCTGGGCATCGCCGGGGTGGTCGCCGCGGTGCTCGCCACCAAGGGCGCCACCTGGGCGTTCGCCGTGGGCGTGGCGCTGTGCATCCTGATTTACGGTCGCCGCTTCTTCAGCGGCGAGAACGACCAGACCTTCACCAAGGACAACGACGAGGAAACGCAATGAAAACCCGTGCCGCAGTACTGCGTGAGATGGGCGCCCAGCGCCCGTTCAAGGACTCCCAGCCGCTGAAAATCGAAGAGGTGGAACTGGACGCCCCGGGCCACGGCGAGATTCTGGTGCGGGTGCGCGCCGCCGGCCTCTGCCACTCCGACCTGTCGGTGATCGACGGCAACCGGCCCCGGCCGCTGCCCATGGCGCTGGGCCACGAAGCCGCCGGCGAGGTGGTGGAAGTGGGCGCCGGCGTCGCCGATCTGGAAGTGGGCGACCATGTGGTGTTCTCGTTCGTGCCCAGCTGCGGCACCTGCGACTACTGCCTGGGGGGCCGCGCGGCGCTGTGCGCCCCCGGCGCCAAGGCCAACAACGACGGCGTGCTGCTGGGCGGCGACCGCCGCCTGCACCAGGGCGACGCCACCATCAACCACCACCTGGGTGTGTCCGGCTTCGCCGAACACGCGGTGACCTCGCGCCGTTCCGCGGTGAAGATTCCCAAGGACCTGCCGTTCGAAATCGCCGCCGTGTTCGGCTGCGCGGTGCTCACCGGCATGGGCGCGGTGGTGCACACCGCCGGGCTGCGCGCCGGCCAGTCGGTGCTGGTGGTGGGCCTGGGCGGCGTGGGCCTGTCCGCGGTGCTGGGCGCGGTGGCCGCCGGCGCCCGCCAGGTGATCGCCGCCGACATCGCCGAGGACAAGCTGGAGCTGGCCAAGGCCATGGGCGCCACCCATGTGGTCAACTCCAAGGACGCGGACGCGGTGCAGCAGGTCAAGGACATCAGCGGCGGCGGCGTGGACATCGCCGCCGAGTTCGCCGGTGTCGGCCCGGCGCTGGAATTCGCCTTCGCCGCCACCGGCAAGGGCGGCAGCACGGTCACCGCCGGGCTGCCCCACCCGGACACCCGCCTGGCGGTGAGCCCGGTGCAGATGGTGGCCGAGGAACGCCGCTTCCTGGGTTCCTACCTGGGCGGCCATGTGCCGGCGCTGGATATTCCCGAGTACATCGCGCTGTACCAGGCCGGCCGCCTGCCGGTGGACAAGCTGCTCACCCACCGCATGAAGCTGGAAGACATTAACGAAGGCTTCGACCGGCTGGCCGACGGCGACGCCATCCGCCAGGTGATTCTGTTCGATTGATGGCGACCCCGAGGCTGCGGCAGGTGTGCCTGGTGGCGCCGGCGCTGGCGGCGCCGGAGCGGGCGCTGGCCGCCGTGCTCGGCGCGGCGCCCTGCCACCGGGACCCGCACCTGGCCCGCTACGGTCTGGAGAACGTGATCTTCCGGCTCGGCGACCGCTTTATCGAAATCGTCGCGCCGACCGAGGACGGCACCGCCGCCGGCCGTTTTCTGGAACGCAGCGGCGGCCGGGGCGGCTATATGGCGATCTTCGATTGCGAGGATCCGGAGCGCCGCGCCCGGGACGCGGAAGCGCTGGGGGTGCCGGTGGCAAACCGCCTGCGGGTGGACGCCTACCTGGGCGTGCAGTTGCACCCCAAAGCCTGCCGGGCGGCGATGATCGAGTTCAACCGCACCGACGGCGGCGCGGCCCTGGACGGGCCTTACTGGCCGGCCGGGCCGGACTGGCAGGCGGCGCCGCAAGCGGAGCCGCCCTGCCGTCTGGACGCCGTCATCCTGGACAGCCCCGCGCCCGGCGATCTGGCCGCCCATTGGGGAAGCCTGCTCGGTATAACGGTGGCGGACGATCACCGCGCCGATGCCGGCGGCGTGGCGCTGCGGTTCCAGTCTGGTCGGAAGGAATGCCTCAGTGCGCTGTCACTGCGTAGCGCCGACCCGGACCTTCTGCTGTCGCGGGCCGGAGCCGAGGGGCTGGCGGTGGATCGGGGCGGCTTTGAACTGGCCGGCGTGCGCTGGCAGCTCGAGCAAGGGTAACGCCCGCGACTAGCCCAGCTTCTTGAGCATGGCGCCCATCATTTCGTGGATCTTATTGACCGCTTTCAGCGGTCGCACCATCACTTTGAAGTCGTCGATGCGGCCGTCTTCGTCGCAGTGGATCATGTCGATGCCGTTGAGCTGGATGCCGTCCAGCACGGTGGTGAATTCCAGCACCGCGTTGCGGCCGTCGAGGATTTCCCGCTCGTAGCGGAAGTGCTCGTTGTTGAGCGTGTGCAGGGCGGCGGTGAGGTACATTTTGGTGATCGCCTTGCCTTCCTGCGGGGTGTGCACCACCGGCGAGTGGAACACCACGTTGTCGGCGAGGATATCGTTGAGCGCCTCGGCGTCCTTGGCGTCCACCAGCCGGTGCCAGCGTTCAATGGTCTGCTCGATCATGGCGGTGTCCTGTGTTGTTGTTGGAAGGCTCAACATAGCCCGGCGGGGAAGCCGGGCGCCATGGTGGTTTGCGTCGAGAATCAGGCGGCGCCGATGCTCTCTGCTTTCACTTCGAAGTAGTCGTACAGGCTGTCCAGGGCGGCGCGCAGGGTGGCGCCCTGCAGGCTGAGGCGGGCCATCAGCTCTTCCAGGGCGTCCTCGGCGTTGATGTTGTCGATGTTCTCCTGGATCAGGTCCAGCGGCTTGAGCCGCTTGATGGCCAGGTCCTGCTGCAGGTCGAATTCCATTTCATCGTTCCAGCACAGGTTCACCTTCACCGCCGCCAGCTGTTCCAGGTGGGCGAGGATTTCCTCGCGGCTCAGGTCCAGGGCGGTGATGCGCACGCTGGCGCCGTCGCCGTCCTTGAACTCGCAGCGGTCGCCGATGGTGAAACCCTCCGGCAGCGACGCCGGGTCGCGCAGCCATTCGCCGAAGGCGGCGGTGGTGGCGCTGGCCGCGGTGGGCCGGGTCACCGGCAGGGAGTCCACCGCCTTGCGCAGGGCGGCGACGATCTGCTCGGCGCGGCTGTCCGAGGCGCTGTCCACCAGGATGCGGCGGCGCTCCAGGTCGATCAGTACGCCGGTGCGGCGCGAGCGGGTGAAGGCGCGCGGCAGCAGCTCGAAGGTGATCTGGTCCTTCAGCTCGGCGCGCTCACGGCGACCCACCGGGCGGCCTTCCTGCTCGCGGATCTGTTCCACCTTTTCGTCCAGTTCTTCCTTGATCACCGGCCCGGGCAGCAGGCGGGCGATTTCCTGGTGCACGCAGTAGAGGAAGCCGTCCGCCACCACCACCATGCGGTCTTCGCCCTTGAGCGGCGGCACGAAACCTTCACTGCTCAGGCTCTGCCGGCCGCAGGGCGGGCAGCGGTGCTGCTCGAGGCGCTCCTCCAATTCCGCCGCCGACCAGGGGAAGGGCTCCACGCCCAGGAAAACGGTGAGGTTCTTGATCCACATAGGACAGGTCCAGAAACAGGCTTTTACGGGCGGGCCGGGCGGCCCGGAAGAAGCCGGACAGCCTAGCGGACGGCACCCTTCTCCTCAAGCGCCAACCGCAACGCTTGCGGGGACGGCAACCGCACCCGGAACACCTGCTCCAGCACCGTCAGCACCTCGTCCGGCCCCGCCAACACCCGGGGCTGGCTGGTGCCGTCCGGATAGCGCACCGTGTAGCGGTCATTGAGCAAGGTATGGCGCCGCCCCTGCCCGACCCTGGCCGCCACCAGATCGGTGACGAAATGGGAGCGCGGGTGATGGGAAAGGTACCAGCTGGCGAGCTGATAGTCGGCCAGCCACATCTCCCGGAAATCGAAGCTGTAGAGAAGGCGCCAGGTGTCGCCGAGCCGGGCCTCCAGCTGATAGCTTTCACCACGGTGGAGCACCCGGAACGGCTCGTGGGGCGTGGTTTGCGGGTCCTCCGTGTCCAGTTTTAGCGGGCCGGTGGGGGTCAGGGCGCCGAAGCCGGTGTCCACCAGCCAGGTCTCGCCGTCGATGTCCACCGCCAACAGCATGTGGGTGGCCGGCGGGCGCGCGTCCGGGTGCTCTTTCCAGAATACCCGCGCCGCCAGGCCCCGTGCCTGAAACCCCAACTGCTTCAGTACATCCAGGAACAGCAGATTGTGCTCGTAGCAGTATCCGCCGCGCCGGTCGCCGACCAGCTTGCGCTCCAGGGCGCCGATATCCAGCACCACCTCCTCGCCCAGAAACGGCGTCAGGTTTTCAAACGGAAGGCGCCGCACATGGCGGTGCTGCAGTTCCGCCAGCGTCGCCAGGGTCGGGCGCCGCTCGCCCTGGTAACCAAGGCGCTGGAAATAGGCGTTCAGATCCACGCTATCGCTCATTGTTTTCTCCACCGGGTTCACCTGATTGAAAAGCAAGAAATACGAAGCTTAGGACCTGAAGCTTTGTTGAGGTAAACAGCGGCGGCGATCAAGGCTTCGGATCAGCGTGATAGGGATCCACGATCCCAAAGGTCAATAAAATTTACTCAAGAACCCGGAGCGTTTTTGCCCACTTCACGCCACGGCGATGACCGGAATGACAGGCTGGCCGGATCGCGAAACCATTTGACAAGGCCCGGGGATATCGCAAACCTCGGTAGCCGAAAACAACAACCGCCAAGCCTCGGGAGAGAAAACATGCTAGGCCAAATGATGAACCAGCCGCTGTTGATCAGCGCACAGATCGCCCACGCCGCCCGCTACCACGCCGATGGAGAGATCGTCTCCGTGGAGACCACCGGCGGCCTCCACCGCACCAACTGGGGCGACGTGGAACGGCGGTCCCGCCAGCTGGGTTCGGCGCTGCTGGGCCTGGGCCTGAAACAGAGCGACCGGGTCGCCACCCTGGCCTGGAACAACTACCGCCACCTGGAAGCCTATTTCGGTGTGTCCGGTGCCGGCCTGGTGTGCCACACCATCAACCCGCGCCTGTTCCCGGAACAGTTGGTGTATATCCTCAACCACGCCCAGGACCGCGTCCTGCTCATCGACAAGACCTTCCTGCCGCTGATCGCGGCGATCAAGGACAAGCTGGAACACCTGGAGCACGTGGTGCTGCTGAGCGGCGAAGACGCCGAAGCCGCCGAGAAAGTGCCCGGCATCAAGTTCTACGACGACCTGGTGGATTCCGGCAACGCCGATTTCCAATGGCCGGAATTCGATGAGAACACCGCCTCCAGCCTGTGCTACACCTCCGGCACCACCGGCAACCCGAAAGGCGCCCTCTACTCGCACCGCTCCACGGTGCTGCACTCCATGGCCGTGGCGCTGCCGGACAGCCTGGATCTTTCCGCCCGGGATTGCCTGATGCCGGTGGTGCCGATGTTCCATGTGAACGCCTGGGGCATCCCCTACGCCGCCGCCATGGTGGGCAGCAAGATGGTGCTGCCCGGCCCGGGTCTGGACGGCGACAGCCTGAAGAACCTGATCAACAGCGAAAACGTGACCTGCGCCGCCGGCGTACCGACGCTGTGGCAGGGTCTGATCGGCGCGCTCAAGAAAGCCAACGAAAAGGTGCCCAGCCTGACCCGCACCGTGATCGGCGGCTCCGCCTGCCCGCCGTCCATGATCGCCACATTCCGTGACGACTACGGCGTGGACACGCTGCACGCCTGGGGCATGACCGAAATGAGCCCGGTGGGCTCGGTGAGCACCCTGCTGCACAAGCACACCCAGCTGTCCGAGGAAGAGCAGGCCGCGATTCGCGCCAAACAGGGCCGCCCGCCGTTCGGCGTGGACCTGCGCATCGCCGACGCCGACGGCAACGAGCTGCCCATGGACGGCGAAACCCAGGGTAACCTGTACGCCAAGGGCCACTGGGTGATCAGCGCCTACTTCAACGTGGACGCCGAGCCGCCGCACGTGGACGGCTGGTTCCCCACCGGCGACATCGCCACCCTGGATGAGAACGGCATCGTGACCATCAAGGACCGCTCCAAGGACGTGATCAAGTCCGGCGGCGAGTGGATCAGCTCCGTGGAGCTGGAGAACATCGCCGTGGGCATGCCGGAACTGGCCGACGCCGCGGTGATCGCCGCCACCCACAAAAAGTGGGACGAGCGCCCGCTGCTGATCGCCGTGAAGGCGGAAGGTCAGGACCCGTCCGAAAAGGACATCCTGGCCGGCTACGAGGGCAAGATCGCCTCCTGGCAGCTGCCCGACGCGGTGGTGTTCGTGGACGAACTGCCGCGCAACGCCACCGGCAAGGTGCTCAAGAACAAGCTCCGCGATCAGTACGGCGACTACCTGATCAAAGAGTAATCCGCGGCGTTAAGCCCGTTACGCCGCGCCCCCTGGGGCGCGGCGTCTTCCTTACCTTCTCCGTTTACCCTTCCCCGTTCACCTGAAGCTCTCTGACCGGCCGCACTTCGAGACTGCCGACCCGGGCCGGGGGAATGTTCTCAGCGATGCGGATGGCCTCGTTCAAATCGCGGGCGTCGACCAGGTAAAAGCCGGTGAGCTGTTCCTTGGTCTCCGCGAAGGGACCGTCGGTGACCGACGTCTTGCCGTCACGCACCCGCACCGTAACCGCGCTGCTGACCGGCTCCAGGGGTTCGCCGCCGAGCATGTGGCCGCTTTCCGCCAGCGAGTCCGCGTAGGCCTGGCATTCGTCGTCCTCGGGACTGTCGGGCAGGCTGTGCAGCGAGGCTTCCTCGGCGTACACCAGACACAGGTATTTCATCGGTACTCTCCTTGGCCTTATCGGCCTTATTGATGGGTGGATTATCCCTGGTCGTTCAGCGGGCGGCGGATTCGACATCCAGCGTCGCCAGCCGCTTTTCCAGGAAGGCGCGCTGGGCGCCCTGCTGGCACAGCGCCAGCGCCTCGCGGTAGCCGGCGCGGGCCTCTTCGGTACGGCCGGCACGGCGGCAAAGGTCCGCCCGCGCGGCCCGGGCCAGGTAGTAGCCGTCCAGGCCGCCGTCGGCGAGCAGCCCGTCGATCAGCGCCAGCCCGGCCTCGGGGCCGTCGCGCATGGCCACCGCCACCGCCCGGTTGAGCGCGATCACCGGCGACGGCGCGGCGCGCAGCAGCACGTCGTAGAGCCCGACGATCTGTTCCCAGTCGGTGTCCTCGGGGCGGGCCGCCTCGGCGTGCACGGCGGCGATCGCTGCCTGCAGGCTGTAGGGCCCGAAGCGACGCGAACGCAGCGCCTGCTCCACCAGTTTCTCGCCCTCGGCGATCAAGGCCCGGTCCCACAGCGTCCGGTCCTGGTCGTCCAGCAGCACCGGGTCGCCGGCGGCGTCGGTGCGCGCCGCCCGGCGCGCCTCGGTGAGCAGCATCAGCGCCAGCAGGCCGGCCACTTCCGGCTCCGGCAGCAGGGACAGCAGCAGACGGCCCAGACGCAGGGCCTCGCTGGAGAGATCGGCGCGGGTCGGCGCGTCGCCGGACGACGGGAAGTAGCCTTCGTTGAACACCAGGTAGATCACCTGAAGCACGCTGTCGAGCCGCTCCGCCAGCTCGCTTTTCTCAGGCACCCGGTAGGGGATGCCGGCGTCACGGATCTTGGCCTTGGCGCGCACGATGCGCTGGGCCACGGTGGGCGTGGGCGTGAGGAAGGCGCTGGCGATCTCCTCGGTGGTGAGATCGCAGACTTCGCGCAGTGTCAGCGCCACCCGTGCCTGCTCGGACAGCGCCGGGTGGCAGCAGGTGAAGATCAAACGCAACCGGTCGTCCTCGACGCTCAGGTCCAGGTCCGGCATTTCGGTGGCCTGCTCGAAGCGCAGCGCCAGCTCTTCCAGGGAGGCGTCGAAGCGGGCGCGGCGGCGCAGCCGGTCGATGGCTTTAAAGCGCCCGGCACTGATCAGCCAGGCGCGCGGGTTGTCGGGCAGCCCGTCCACGGGCCATTGGGTGACCGCCGCCGCGAACGCGTCCTGCAATGCCTCCTCGGCCAGGTCGAAATCGCCCAGCAGGCGGATCAGCGTGGCCAGCACGCGGCGCGATTCCTCCCGGTACAGGGCTTCGATATGACGGCTAATCGACAAACGCTTCCCTCCCTTGAGCGTCCCCCTGGCGACTCCAGGGCGCCGGCTCGCTGAGCGGGCGCACCTCCACGCAGCCCAGCCGCACCAGCGGCAGGCCGGCGGCCAGCCGCAACGCCTGGTCCAGGTCGCGGGCGCGCAGCAGCACCACCAGCGCCAGTTGCTGGTCCCCGGGAACGGCGGCGCCGTCGCGCAACCGCAGGCCGCCGTCGCGGTGGCGCAGGGTGGTCGCCAGCCGCGCCGACGGCAACCACTGGCCCCACTGATAGTGCTGCTCGGTGATCAGGGCTTGCCGGTAGTCGCAGGTCCTCGCCAGCAGAGTATCCCGCTCGGCGCGCGGCAGTGACGCCAACCGGTTCTCATCCACGTACACCAGGCAAATATAATCCATCTCGATTCTCCGGGAGCAAACGCCATTGGGCATCGATACTCCACAGTCGAACCGGCGGACGGCGTTTCGACAGCGCCGGGATCACTCCACCTCGCCCACCTCCCGGCGCAGTTGCTGGAAGAAATCCGGTTGCGCCCAGGCACGAAAATCGCCCCGCTGGTAAGCCAGCGCGTTCTTGTAGTAAGCGAGCGCGTTGATCCGGTTGGGCTCGCCGCAGTCCCGGGTTTTCACCACCCGGCCCGGCGCGCCCATGACAATGGAGTTGTCGGGAATCTCGGTGCCCTCTTTCAGAAAGGTATGGCCGGCGATGATGCAGTTATCGCCGATCACGCAACCGTCCATGATGGTGCTGTTGATACCCACCAGGCAGTTGTCGCCGATGGTGCAGCCGTGCAGCGTCACATGGTGGGTGATCGAGCAGTAATCGCCGATGCGCGTGCCGGTGTGGTTGCCGATGTGCACCATGACGAAATCCTGCAGGTTGGTGTAGCGGCCGATGCGGATGTCATAGAGCTCGGCGCGCAGCGCGGCGTTGATCCACACCGAGGCGCCTTCCGCCAGTTCGATGTCGCCGTACAGCCAGGCGGACTCATGGATATAGGCGGCCTGGTCGGTGCGCGCCTGGGTGTCGATGTAGCCCACTTCTCTCTCCCGGGTTTTTATTGTTCCGGGAGTATGGCAAACGGTCGGTGCGGGGAGTACCCCAAAAAAAGCCCGGCTTGTTTCCACAAGCCGGGCTTTCTCGGTACCGCATGGGAACGCGATCAGAACATCAGGTCGGGCAGATAGGTCGCGATCTCCGGGAAGATCATGATCAGCGCCAGGCCGACAATCTCCACCAGCACGAACGGAATCACCGACACATAGATGTCCTTCATCGTGATACTCGGCGGCACCACGCCCTTCAGATAGAAGAGGTTAAAACCGAAGGGTGGCGTCATGTAGCCGATCTCCATGTTGATCACGAACAGGATGCCGAACCACACCGGATCGAAGCCCATGGACTGCACGATGGGCAGGAACACCGGCAGCGTGATCAGCATGATGCCGACCGGGTCCAGCACCATGGCCAGGAAGAACACGATCACCATCATGGTGATGATGACGGCCCAGGGGCCACCCGGGATGCCGGTGATCATGCCTTCGATCAGCTCCTGCGCGCCCATGCTCTGGTAGGCGGCACTGAACGCGTGGGCGGCGAACAGAATCCACATGATCATACCGGTGAGCTTGAAGGTGCGGATCGAGGCGTCGCGCATCAGTTCCCAGGAGAACTTGCGGTACACCAGCGCCGATACCAGCGCGCCGAATACGCCCACGGCGGCCGCTTCGGTGGGCGTGGTGACGCCGGCGATGATCGAGCCCAGGGTCACCACCACGATGATGATGGGCAGGATCACGGCGCGCAGGGCGAGCATTTTTTCCCGCCAGGAGGCGCGCTCGTCCTTGGGCAGGGCCGGGGCCAGATGCGGCTGGAAGTAGCAGCGCACGATGATGTAGATGCAGGTCAGCACCATCAGCAGGATGCCCGGCAGCACGCCGGCGGCGAACATCTGCCCCACGGACACGCCGGTGATCAGCGAATAGAGGATCATCAGGATGCTGGGCGGAATCAGAATGCCCCAGCCGCCGCCGGTGTTGATGCAGCCGAGCACCATGCGCTTGTCGTAGCCGCGCTCGAGCATGGACGGCAGCGCGATGGTGCCCATGGCCACCACGGCGGCGCCGGAGATGCCGCACATGGCGGCGAAGATGGCGCAGATACCCAGGGTGCCGATGGCCAGGCCGCCGCGCAGGCCGCCCCACCACAGGTACATCATGCGGTAGAGGTCCTTGGCCACGCCGGTGCGTTCCAGCACCATCGCCATGAACACGAACAGCGGTATCGCCACCAGGGTGAAGTTGCCCATGGTGCTCCATATCTGCGAAGCGACCATGTAGAAGGCGTCCGGGCCCCAGGTGAAATACAGGAAGATCACCGAGACGCCGCCCAGCACGAAGGCCAGCGGCAGGCCGAGCACCAGGAAGAACAGCAGCGAGCCGAAGAACAGCAGGGTAATCATTTCGATGCTCATCGGTGCTGCTCCTTCACATCGGCTTCGATGTTGTCGGCGACACCTTCACCATCGTCGAGACCGTCTTTCAATACGTCGGCGTACCGCGGGTTGATGGCCACGGCGATGTCACGCAGCAGCTTCACGGTGCCCTGCAGCAACACCAGCGTCACCGCCAGCGGGATAAAGGCCTTGACCGGCCATACCGGCGGGTTCCAGGCGGAATAGGTGGTTTCCTGGCCCTGGAAGGATTCCCAGGCCATGGACGTACCGAAATACAAAAACGCGAGAATAAAAATGTAGAACACCACGGAGGTGAACACATCGATCACCGCCTGAACGCGCGGCGAAAAATGGGAATACAACAGGTCCACGTTGACGTGACCCCGGTGCGCCATGACATAACCGCCCGCCATGATCGAATAGATGGCGAACAGGAACTGGGCGAACTCGGTGGTCCAGACCGTGGGGGCGTCAAACAGGTAACGGCAAATGACCTCGAACAGAAGCAAAGCAGTCATGGCGAAGATCAGATGGGCGATCCAGCGGCCAAGAAAGTCGTTCAGGCGGGTCACCCCGTTTATCAGCGTCTGCAGGAAGGACATGATTCCTCCGCGGGGGGCTCAATAGTCGGACAATAAAAGGGGGAGCCGCATGGCTCCCCCGGGGCGCTCTCGGGTGTTACAGGTAGCCGAGATCGGACAGGAAGCCTTTCAGCTTCTCAACCACTTCGGCGGCCTTGTCGCTACGCTTGGCTTCCTCGTCCCACATTTTCTGGGCGGTTTTAGCCAGCTTGTCTTGCACGTCCTGGGGCATGGTGTTGATCTGCACGTCCTGCTCGGCCATTACCTTGGCCAGCGTGATGCGCTCTTTGTAGAGGTATTCGCTGGTGCGAATCCAGAACTGTTCGTTGAGCGAATCCTTGACGATCTTGGCCATGCCTTCGGGCAGCTTGTCCAGCGCCTTCTGGCTAACGATGAAGGCGTCGGTACCGGCGATGTTCAGAGCCGGCTGTACGTGGTACTTGGCCACTTCGTAGAGACCCATGCTGGCGGCACCCTGGGCGGCGCCCCAGTGCGCACCGTCGACCACGCCGCTGGACAGCGCCTGATAAAGCTCGCCGCCCGGGATGTAGGTGCCCGCCGCGCCGGCTTCACTGAGGAACTTCTGCAGGGCGCCGGAAGAACGGATCTTCAGGGAAGTGAAATCATCCCAGCTTTCGATCGGCTTCTTCACCACCATTTCGGTGGGGTACACCTTGTCGGTGGAGTAGTAGACGTTGTGCTTGGCCGCTTCCTCGCGAAGCATGTCCTCGAAGCCCATGTTCTTGTGGAAGTAAGCCGCTTCCCAGACGTTGCGGAACGCGAACGGCAGGCCCGAGGCGATACCGGCCAGGCTCATCTTGTCCTGGGCATACGCCGGGGAGATGGTGCCCATCTGAATCACGCCACGGCTGACCGCGTTGAAGGTCTCCTGGGCCTTGAACAGAGCGCCGGCTTCGTAAAGCTCGAGCTCCAGTTTGCCGTCGGTACGCTCTTCCAGCACCCGCTTGATACGCTTGAGGCTGTCCTCGTAGGAGCTGCTGGAACCGGGCCAGTGCGACTGCACTTTCCAGGTGATGGTGTCCTCCGCGGCCTGGGCCAGGGGAGAGAAGACCGTGGCTGTCGCGAAAGCCAGAGCCGAACCGCCGATCATCAATTGCTTGCGGAATACGCTGAGCAGAGTCATGGAAAACTCCTGTTGTTGTTGTGCTGCTTATCTCACAAATTCCGCATGGTTATTTCGCATAGCGGAACAGTGAGGGCGTAAAATGAAACCAGGATCTGAAATGTAGCACAGCTTTCCGCCGCACCACACCCTCAATTTGTCGCAAGGTATATTCAGTGTCACCCCTTCACGCCGGCGCCACCAGGGGAGCCTGCGGCAGCGGGTCCAGCAGGCTCTCCAGGGCGGCGGCGAACGCCAGCACCGTGCGATCCTCCAGATAGGGCCCGATCACCTGCACCGCCAAGGGCCGGCCATCCTCGGTGAGACCGATGGGCACCGTGGCGGCGGGCAGATAGACGGCACCCGCCAGCCCCACCCACACCAGAATATCCATGTACGGCTGCGCCACCCCGTTCACGGTGAGGGTGCGCTGGTCCGGCCCCGGCGTGTGGCGATGGCTGAACGGCAGGGTCTGGACCACCGGGCAGAGCATCACGTCGAAGTCCTGGAAGAAGCGCGCCCAGGCGGCGCGCATCACGCTGCGCTGCTCATGGCTGCGCTGCCAGTCGGCGTGGGACTGGGTGGCGCCCCTGGCGAACAGGGTGCGGTAGCTGTTGTCGTCCGCCGGCGCCTGGCCGGCGGCCTCGCGCAGCTGGTCGTAGAGACCGCTGGGCAAGCCTTCGCCCATGGTGCCGGTGAGCAGCCGGTAGTAGATATCGTGGGCCTCGCCCAGGGTCACGCCGTCGGGGCGGGCGCCGGCGTCCACCGAGGCGCCCAGCTCCGCCAGCCGGGCGCTCAGGCCTTCCAGAGCGTCGACGATGGGCCGGTCCACCGGGCAGCGCGGGTCGTCCAGCCAGGTGGCGACGCGGAAGTCCTTCAGCGCCCGGTGGCGGGCCGGCGGCAACTCCAGGCGCCAGGCGGTGGCCTCCTCTTCGTCCGGGGCGGCGAGAATAGTGAGCGCTTGCTCGAGATCCGCCACGTGCCGGGCCAGCGGGCCGGCCACGGACAAATCACGGCGCGCCAGCGCACCGGGCGGGCCCGGCACATGACCGCGGGTGGAAATCAGGCCGAAGCTCGGCTTCAGGCCACAGACACCGCAAAACGCCGCCGGCGTGCGGATCGAGCCGCCGATGTCGCTGCCCAGTTCCAGCGGCGTGAAGCCGGCGGCCAGCGCCGCCGCCGCGCCCCCGGAAGAACCGCCCGGCGTCAGGTCCGGGTTCCAGGGGTTGTGGGTGGTGCCGTAGATGTCGTTGTAGGTCTGCAGGTCCGAGGCGTAGGCGGGCACATTGGTCTTGCCGAAAATCACCGCGCCGGCGTCCAGCAGCCGCTGCACCGCCACGCTGGTGTGCGCCGAGACGTGGTCGCGCAGCGCCTCGATGCCGGCGGTGGTGGGCCAGCCGGCGATTTCGTAGGTCTCCTTGACGGTCATCGGCACGCCGTGCAGCGCGCCCCAGTCCTCGCCCCGGGCCAGCGCCTGGTCCGCCTCGCGGGCGCGCTCACGGGCCTGCTCGAAGCGGCGCACCACCACCGCGTTCAAGGCGCCGTCGAGGCGCTCGATACGGTCTATGAAATGCTCCAGGGCGGCCTCGGCGGTGACCTCCCCGTCCTTGATGCGCCGGGCCAGAGCCGAAGCGCCGATAAGGTGTAAATCCATGTGCTCTCCCTTTGGGTACGCAGCGCACCACTATCATTATTTTGGAATGCAATTTCGTTTTTATCAGAGTCGGCGGAGGGCGGCAATCGCTGGCGAAGCCCTCCAGCACCGTGACAGAATCCGCTTCCAATCGTGCACCCGCAATCGGCGGAGCACCATGCTTCCCGTCACAGCCGGCAAGGAGATCCCTATGAAATACCTGCACACCATGGTGCGCGTCAGCGACCTGGACGCGTCGTTGCGCTTTTATTGCGAAGGGCTGGGGCTGCAAGAGAACCGCCGCAAGGAGGTGCCCGGCGGGCGTTTCACGCTGGTGTTCCTGGCCGCCCCGGAGACCCCGGACGCGGAGCTGGAACTGACCTGGAACTGGGACCCGGAGGAGGACATGGGCTCGGCGCGCAACTTCGGCCATCTGGCGTTCCGCGTCGACGACATCTACGCCCTGTGCGAACACCTGCAAGGCATGGGCTACACCATCAACCGGCCGCCCCGGGACGGCCACATGGCGTTCGTGCGCTCGCCGGATCTGATCTCCGTGGAGCTGCTGCAGAAAGGCGACGCCCTGCCCCCGCGGGAACCCTGGGCGTCGATGGAAAACACCGGCACCTGGTAGCCGGCGCCGCCGGTTACTGCGGTGTCGCCTCGCCGACCACCCAGGCGGCCATTTTTTCCACGGCGGTGACACAGCGGCCGCAATGGCGACGCAGAAAGGCGTCGTCCAGGGGGCGGTCGCGGGGTTCCCGCGCGGCGGCGGCCAGCGCCTGCTCGCCGTCGAAGTCGACGAACGCCAACCGCAGGGTCAGCTCCTCCGCCGGCAGCCCGAAGGCTTCGCCGGGCAGCGTCGCCACGCCGGTCTCTTCCAGCAGCCGCTCGCACAGCGTGCCGCTGTCGCGGATGCCACGGCCGGCCAGCCGCGCCGCCAGCGGCGAGAAGTCGGGAAACAGATAAAACGCGCCGTCGGGCATCTCCAGCTCCACCCCGGCGTCACGCAGGGCGGCCACATGATGCCCGGCGAGCGCCGCCAGAATGCGGCGCGACTGGAACAGGTAGTCCTCCAGCTCGGTGCCGCCCTGGAAGGCGGTGATCGCCGCGTGCTGAATCGGCGCCGCCACCGAGGTGTAGGTTTCGCTGGCCACCGTGGCCATGGCCTGGCGCAACCAGTGCAGGTTGTCCGGAAAGGCGAAGGTGCCCAGCCGCCAGCCGCCGGCGCCGCACCATTTGCTCAGCCCGCTGCTGACGATGGTGCCCTCCGGGTAGTAGCGGGAGATGGACTGGTGCGCGCCGTTATAGTCCAGCTCGCCGTAGATCTCGTCGCTGAGCAGAATCAGACGGTGGCGCCGGGCCACCTCGGCCAGCGCCCGCAGCTCCTGTTCGTCGAAGCCGTAGCCGTGGGGGTTGGCCGGCGAATTGAGGATCACCAGACGCGGCCGGCCCGGATCCCGGGCGCACAGATTTTCCAGGGCTTCGGCGGTGGGCTTCCAGCGGTTGGCGCGGGTGGTAGGCAGCCAGTGTACCTGGCGCCCGATGATGCGCGCCTGGGGCGCGTAGGACACCCAGCTGGGCGTGGGAATCACCAGGTCGCCGTAATAGACCAGCTGCAGGATGAACATCAGCTCCTTGGAACCGGGGCCGATCATGATGTTGTCCGGGGAAAACGATACGCCCTGCCAGCGCTGCCAGTAGCCGGCCACGGCCCGGCGCAGGGCCGGCAGCCCCAGCACCGGCAGGTAATCCTTGGCGGCGGCGTGCTCGCGCAGGGCGCCGACCACGGAGGCCGGCACCGGAAACGGCGACTGCCCCAGCCCGAGCTTGAACACCGGGCGCCCCTGGGCAAGCAGTTCGTTACTGAGTTCGTTGATGGCGAGGGTGGCGGACACCCCCAGGCCACGGACATTGAGGTTGAGGTTAACGCTGGGGTGGAACTCCGCGGTCATCGTCGGGGCCTTCTGGCTGAAGAAACACAAACCCCGACGATACCGCCTTTAGGCGCGGATGAAACCGCTTAGATATAGAAATCCAGATCTTCCTGGTGCTTGAGCAGATCGCGAAGCTGGTAAGGGTCGTCGCCGTGGAAATACACCAGGCCCCAGTGGGTGCCGAAGGCGGTGCGTTTGGTAACGGTTTCTTCCAGCGGCGCGGTGAGCTCGTGGAAATCGAAGTACGGGTGCTCCAGAGTTTCTTGCGGAATTTCCAGCTGGCTGACCACGCGGCGGCGCGGGTACACGCCGAAACAACCGGCGTGCCCTTTGGCGTCGACCACTTCCTTGGGGAAGAAATCGACAATTTCCTGCTCGGTGGTTTTCGGGTCGAACACCAGCACCATGGCCTGGTAGGCGTTGAAGCCGTAAACCTTTTCCAGCAGCTCGAACACCTTGAAGCCCGGCGGGCGATAGGCCACTTCGCCGAAGTACATGGTGCCGTCGCTGGTGACGAAGTATTCCGGGTGGATAAAGCCGGATTTCAGATCGAAGGTTTTGATCAGCTTTTCGATTTCCTGTTCGATGCGCGGGCGCCAGCTTTCCAGATCCGGGGTGGCGGGCACAAACACGGAATAACCCAGCGTCACGTACTCGGAAATATTCAGGAAGCGGATCTTGCCGTCGTGGATCCAGGCTTCCACGGCGAATTCCCAGCCGTCCAGGTGGCTTTCCATCAACACCGGGAATTCTTCGTCCGGGATGGTATCCACTTCGTCCGGCGTGCGGATCACGCGGTGGCCGAGACAGCCGGCCTTGTCGAACGCTTTCAGGTGAATCGGATCGTTCGGGTCGCCGTCCAGCTTGAGCAGCGTCTGATTCACCCGCTTGAGAAAGCGGATCACGTCTTCACGGTCGTGGGCCTCTTCGAAAATGCCCACGCGAATGCCACCCAGTTGCGCGCGCCGTTTCATCAAGGCTTTGTCGCGGAACAAGACCGACTGGCCGTACAGCCGCGGGTTGTCCATCAGCACCGAGTTGATCGCCCCGGACCATTCCACCGTCTCCTCGAACAACGGGATCGCCACGTCGACGCCTTCCGCCTGAAGCTTTTCAGCGATTTCCATGGAGCGGTCGTTGAGCCGTTCGAAATCCCAGCTCATGAAGGGAATGTCGTGCTCTTCGGCGAACGCGCGGGCCCAGTCCGGCGCCACCACCACAAACCGGCGGTCGAACTTTTCCAGTGCTTCGATGGCGTTCAGGCTCCAGCCCAGCAGGGCCACGTAACCTTTTTGCGGATCTTTCTTGGCCGTCATGATCATCTCCTTGTTTCGGGCCGACCGTAGAGAGGGGGCGCGGCATGCCACCGCGGGGTTCGGCGTGGCGTCCTTGCACACCGGGTCGCTGACCCTTTTTACAGGGTAGCAGAACGCAGCGCTTGCCGCGTCAAGGGTTCCGGGTTCATCTTGGGGTATAGTGTCACGCGGGCCGCCCTACCGGCGGCAAACGAGCCCGACCCGGGGATATCATGAGCACCAGCGATACGCAGCACGACGACGCCACACCGGACCTGGCGGGACGCTTCGACCAGGCCCTGGAACAGGTGAGCCAGGCCAGCCGTTTCGCCAAGGCACTGCACACCGGCAAGGTCCTGCAACTGGCCGGCCGCCTGTTGTGCCAGCCCGAGGGCGCCGAACAGCTGTATCAGCGCGCCACGGCGATCGAACACTCGGGCCTGTTTTCCGGCACCGACTGGGCCAACCCAGAGATTCTGCAGGCGGACATCACCGTTCAGACCCTGCGGCTGGGTGCGCCGGACGACATCACCCTGGAAGCCCTCAGTGAATTGCGCCTGCTGGCGGTGGCCCAGGGCGAGCTGCCCCACGACGCGCTGTCCGCGGAACAGGCGCACCATTATCTGGCCCAGGTGCTGGCGCTGAACCTGGACCTGCTGTTCGAGACCGGCGGCGAAGCGATCCGCGTGCGCCAGGGCCGCATGGCGGTGGCGGTACGCGGCGTGCTGCAGTTGCTGGTGTCGCGCATCGGCTACGACAACATCATCGACCGGCTGATCGAGGAGATCTGGCGGATTCTGGCCCAGCGGCCGGTACGGGTGGATCACCTCAAGGCGATGATCACGCAGATCGCCGCCTGCCTGTACAACCCGGCGATCACGGTGTCCAACAGCCGCGGCGCGGACCGTTTGGTGAGTGCCCTGTTCGGGCCCACCCAGGCGTCCGTGGAGGACCCGGGGCTGGAGGTGTACGCCGAGCGGTTGGCGGGCATGGACAGCCAGGCCCTGCAGCAGGAGGCCAACGGCTTCGCCCGCGCGATGCACGACACCGGCCTGGTGTCGGCGTATCAGCCGGTGTTCCTGCGCTTCGCCGTGTCCCAATCCACCGACCTGGTGAGCGCCGCCCTGGGCCTGAGCGCCACCGGCCGCGACGCCCTGCTCTGCTACCAGGATCTGGTCTACGCGCTGATCGACGCCTCGGTGTTTCCGGAAACCGCCCAGGCCGCCTACGGGCTGGCGCTGATGCTGGAGCGCGGCGTGCTGTTCGCGCCGCCGGTGGCGCCGGCGCTGTGGCGGCAGCTGGGCCAGACCCTGAGCGCCAATGCCGACGCCGCCATCGTCCAGGCGCTGAGCGACATCCGGCCGGCCAAGGTACAGCTGATCGCCGGAGTGCTCGGCGTGCTCGGTCTGCCGCTAGGCGTCGGCCAGGGCAACAACCCCACCTGCCAGTCGGCGCGGGCGATTTCCATGTGGGCCTACAACGACCCGGACTACCTGCTGCAGATGATCGTCTGGGCCACCCGCGACGACGACCTGGTGATGCACTTCGAGGGCCAGCGTCTGTCCTCCAAGGAGCTGGCGCTGACCACGCCCGCGATCGCACCGCTGGACGTGGACGCGGTGTCGGCGGTGCTGGTGCCCCACCTGGACCGCATCTATCACGCCATGGGCGCGCTGTGCGCGGACCGTGGCGACGACCCGCACCGCTGGATCAATCCGGAATTCCACGGCTGGTGGGTGGGCCGCGGGTTCAAGCTGGCGGTGGACCTGCCCACCGGCAAGCTGAGCAACTACGACGATTTCGTGCGTTACTTCTACGCCTGCTACCACCCGCTGCACAACGGCAACCAGCCGTTGATCTATCCGCAGCCGGTGGGCCTGGCGGTGACCGACAGCGCCGCCCGTTTCGTCGGTTGGCACGCCATCACCATCCAGCGGGTGACGCTGGATCAGGACGAAGTGATGCGGGTGTATTTCTACAACCCCAATAACGATTCCGGGCAGGACCTGGGCAATGGGGTGAAGGTGTCCACCGAAGGACGCGGCGAGCGCTTCGGCGAATCGTCCCTGCCGGTGGCGGAGTTCGTGTCACGCCTGTACATCTTCCACTACGATCCGCTTGAGCACATCGACCCCGCCGGCGTGCCGGCGGAGGACGTGGCGGAAGTGGAAGCGCTGGCGCGGGGCAGCTGGGCGCTGGAGCGCTAGTCTTCCCGGAAGGCGTCGCGGTGGAACCCGGCGGCCTCTTCCACTTCGTTGATGCCCGGCGCCCAGGGGTCCTGCGGGTCGGCGCCGGCCATCACTTCCAGGGTGGCGTGCACGCCGCGGGCCAGGGATTCGGTGTGGTAGCCGCCCTCCAGCACCATCGCCAGCCGGCCGCCGCAATGGCGGTCGGCGATCTCCCGCACGATGCCGGTCATTGAGGCGAAGCCCTCGTAGCTGACGTTCATGGCCAGATCAAAGCGGTGCGCGTCGAAGCCGGCGGACACCAGCACCAGGTCCGGCCGGAAAGCGTCCGCCGCCGGCACCAGAATATCCCGGAACGCCTTGAGCATGGCCATGTCGCCGGTGCCGCCGGGCAGCGGCACGTTCACCGTGTAGCCCTCGCCCAGACCGCCGCCCACTTCGGACAACGAGCCGGAGCCGGGATAGAACGGCGCCGCGCGGTGGGTATCGAAAAACAAAACGTCCGGGTCGGCCCAGAAAATTTCCTGGGTGCCGTTGCCGTGGTGCGCATCCCAATCCACGATCAGCACGCGCCGGCAGCCGAGGGCCGCCTGGGCATGGGCCGCCGCCACCGCCACGTTGTTGAAGAGACAGAAGCCGCGGGCGCGCACGGATTCAGCATGATGGCCCGGTGGCCGGACCAGGGCGAAGGCCCCGGCGGCACGCCCGGCGGCCACCGCCTCCACCGCCGCCACGGCGGTGCCGGCGGCTACCTCCGCGGCCTCCACGCTGCCCGGCGACACCGCCGTGGTGTCCATGTCCAGCCAGGCGTTTTCGCCGCGCATGGCGTAAATGCCGTCCAGGTAGGAGGTGGTGTGCACCCGGGCCAGTTCCGCCCGGGTGGCCACGCGCCCGGCTTCCAGACGGACGCCGGGCACCGGCTCACGCTCGAGCAGATCGAGCACGGCGGTGAGCCGGCCCGGGTGTTCCGGGTAGCTCCACTTGGCGCCCAGCCCGGAAAGAATTTCCCGCACCCGGCGGTCCAGCCGCCCCGGCAGGAAGGCGGCGTCCGGGTCGGGCCGGTGATCCAGCATGCGCGGATCCTGGAACAGTATCACTTCACGGTCACCGATCATGGCGCCCCCGTCCGAGAAAACCTTCTTTCCTTATACAGGTTCCCGGCGGGACGACAAGAGCCCGCGATTGATCCACAGGGCCAGCCCCAGGGCCGGCACGGTCAACGCCAGGCTGAGCGCGAACATGGCGCCGTGACCCAGCGGCATGGCGCCGCCGCCGGGCACGGCGAACGCCAGCCCGCCGACGATCAGCATTAACCGGATCGGCCATTGCAGGAGCCGCTGCGTGGACAAGCTGCCGATGCCCACCAGATAGCCCTGAATGGCGCTGGCGATCAGCACCACACCGACCAGGGCCTGCGCCAGTACCAGCGCGATTTCCTGCCAGCCGCCTTGCAGAATCAGCGCCGGGTTCAGCACGAACAGGAACGGCACGAAATAAATCACACTGCCCAGACGCATGGCGTTAAGGCCGGTTTCCATCGGCTTGGAGCCGGCCACCGTGGCCGCCGCGAAAGCGCCCAACGCCACCGGCGGTGTGATGTAACTGAGCATGCCCCAGTAGAGAATGAACAGGTGCACGGCCAGCGGATTCATACCCCCGCCCTGAATCAATGCCGGCGCCAGCGCCACCGCGAGGAAAATATAGGCGGCGGTCACGGTCATGCCGATACCGAGAATAAAGCTGGTCACCGCACCCATCAGCAACAACACCAGCGGGTTGCCGCCGGCGATGTAGATCAGGTCGTTGGCGATGGTGCCCGACAGCCCGGTGACCGACAGCGCGCCCACCAACAAGCCGACGCCGGCCAGAATGGTAATCAACTCGGCAAACAGTTTGCCGGCGCTGGAGAAGAAATCGGTGACGTCGCGCCAGCCCCAACGCTGATACGGCAGAATCTGGTTGATCACCAGCAGCAGCGCGGTGGCGTAGAACGGCGCGATCGCTTCACGGCGCAGCCAGAACAGCATCCAGATCAGCAACACGAACACGAAAATAAAGTACCAGCCTTCCTTAAGCGTCTGCTTGAGTGACGGCAGTTCCTCTTCGGGCAGGCCCTTGAGTTCATGTTTCGCGGCGTAGGCGTCGATCTGCACGAACAGACCGAGATAGAACAAAAGCGACGGCACCACCGCCGCCAGCGCGATGGTGCTGTAGGGCGTATTCAGGAAGCTGGCCATGACAAAGGCGGTGGCGCCCATCACCGGCGGCATCAGCACACCGCCGGTGGAAGCGCACGCCTCCACGCCGGCGGCGTAGGAGCGGCCGATACCGACCCGGCGCATGGCGGGAATAGTGAGCACCCCGGTGGTCAGCACGTTGGTGATCACGCTGCCGCTCATGGAGCCCATCAGGCCGCTGGAGAAGATCGATACCTTGGCGGGCCCGCCGCGCACATGGCCGAGCAAGGCGAACGCCAGGTTGATAAAGAACTTCCCGCCACCGGTTTTTTGCAAGGCCACGCCGAACAGCAGAAAGCCGATCACCAGATTGGCGAACGCCTGCAACGGAATGCCGAACACGCTTTCACGGCTCATGGCGTGGTAAATGGCGGTCTGGCTCGGTGAGGACGGAAAGCCCTGAATCGGCCCCGGCATGATGTCGGCGACCATCGGGTAGCAGCCGGCCACGCCGACAATCAACGCCAGCGGCCAGCCGCCGGCCCGGCGCACCGCCTCCACCGTCAGCCCCCACAATACGAAACTCATCACCGTGGCGGTTTGCGGCGCGGCGTATTCCCAGCCGTTGTCGAGAATGCGCTCGGCGTTATACACAAAGTAGCCGCAGGTCCCCACGGCCAGCAAAAACAGCAGCACGTCGTACCAGGCCACCCGTCGGCGGTCGCCACCGGAAAACGCAGGCCACATGATGAACACCAGCGGCACCATCAGCGCCACCACGGTGTAGAGAAACTGGCTCTCCACCGCGGTGACCAGACTGAAATAGCCCAGGTTAAGAACGTAATCGAGGGTCAGAACGGTGAGAACCAGGGTCGCCAAGCGCGGCAGCCAGGGCCAGAGGCCCTGTAAGTCGCGCACGCCCGACACCTGCTTCGCCGTTGGCTCACCCGTATGATGAGAATCCACGGCAGAACTCCTTGAAGCGGGAAAGACTTAGCGGAACACCGGGTTCATGCCCTCGGCTTCCAGCGCCTCGGCGCGGGCCTTCATCCAACCCTCGCGGAACGCCTCATCGTCCTCCGGCGCGTCGCTGGTGTAGGCCTTCCAGGTGTTTTGCAGCACCTGCTGGCGTTTCACCAGACGGTCCTGGTGGGCCTGCATCTCATCGGTCCAGTGGCCGATTTCCTTGTAGTAGGCCACCACTTCATCGTGGAACGGGATTACCCACTGCATGTTCTGCTTTTCCAGGGCGTAGCCGGAGTTGCCAGGCGCCGCATCCTTGTATTTGTCGTGATCCTCGATCAGCACTTTAATAAGACCGCCCGCCAGACCACTTTGCTGATCCGCGTTGGCGACCAGAATCGGATAGGGGTAGCTGGCGCCCACCCAGGGGTTGTCCTTGCCATAATCGCCGGCGGCGGCGGTGACTTGATGGGGCTGGAAATAGGGTGCCACGGCCTGCAAACGCTTCCAGCCCTCCTTGTTCTCGGGATCGAGCCGCGGCCAGACAATACCACGCGGGCTGGCGGCCAGTTGTTGCGCCGGCGGCGCCACCGACATGGTGAATCCGGTGTCGCTCTGGCCGGCGATCACGCCGTCGAACGCGCGCCCGTAACCGGGGAATTCAACCCGCTCCACGTCGTCCCAGGTGAGCCCGCCGAACGCCAGAAACGCTTCCGTGCCCAGATTGAGGGCGTCGTCACCGCGAATGTAGGAAACTTTCTTGCCCTTGAGGTCCGCCGGTGTTTCCACTTCGATGTCACCGGCCACGGCGACGCCGAGACCGAAGCTGGCGATGGAGGTGGCGATCACCCGGATCGGCTGCGGCCCCCATTGGCGGTCAGCGAACATCAGCACGCCTTCCGAACCGTAATAACTGGCGATACCACAGGCACACAGCGGCACCCGGCCGGTGCGCAGCGGCGTCATACGGGATACATCGTTTTCGCCGGGGAGAATACGCACCGACACGTCGTATTCGTTTTGCAGAAGATTGCCCACCGACACCATCTGGGTGTAACCGGCGGAGCCGGTGCCGTAGGCGGTCATGGCGATGGTGCCGGGCAGCTTCACATCGTCCGCCGCCTGGGTCAGGCCGGCCAACACCAGGGCGGCCAGACAGAGTGCGCCTCGCTGGAAAAGGGTCATGGTTGCTCTCCGTTTACGCATTGT
This sequence comes from Alloalcanivorax sp., assembly GCF_964221125.1. Taxonomy (NCBI): domain Bacteria; kingdom Pseudomonadati; phylum Pseudomonadota; class Gammaproteobacteria; order Oceanospirillales; family Alcanivoracaceae; genus Alloalcanivorax; species Alloalcanivorax sp. The sequence goes on along the minus strand of NZ_CAXPXK010000024.1, from coordinate 19,728 downwards.
TGTTGTGATAGCTATTCCGCATAGCGAAACAGGCGTCCAATAACGTTCTCGGTTAGAGCCTATACCCGGCAGAGAGGAGGGGAAAGTGACCGCGTCGACAATCCTGGCGGAGAGCGCGCCGCTCGGGTGCGGGGCAAGGGCTGGGCACTAAACAGCGGGCATAAAAAAAGCGGGGCCCGAAGGCCCCGCTTTTCCTGCCCGGCGCGGTTAGGCGCGGGCGGCTTTCAACATCGCTTTATACGGCGACGATGTTCTCTGCCTGAGGACCTTTCTGGCCCTGAGTTACAGTGAACTCAACGCGCTGGCCTTCGGCCAGGGTTTTGAAGCCTGAGCCCTGGATAGCGCTGAAGTGTGCGAACACGTCAGGGCCGTTTTCCTGCTCGATAAAACCAAAACCTTTAGCTTCGTTGAACCACTTAACGGTACCGGTGGTAGTGGACATAATAGTCTCCTGATCATTCAGAAAGTAATGGAAGCCCGCTGGGGGCCGATTGTGCTGGAAGTCTTACGGTTACTTATGAAGGTCAGGACGAACGCTAACTGGTAGGGCATCGAACAGGGATTCATAAATACGTGCATACTTTCAAGCTGTGACCAAGGATACACGCCTTCCGGCCCCTGTCAAAACTATTTCGCTCCGCCCGGCATGCCGGGCCCGGTCACTCCCGGACCCAGGCCAGCGCGGCGCTCTTTTCCTCCAGGGGAAACGCCTTTACCTCCACCGAGGGCATCAGCCGGTCGGTCACGGACGCAATTTTGTGCACCCAGGAGCGGTCCGAAACCACCGCCTCCCGCTCGAAGCGCCGCCAATTGCCGAGGCCGAACTTCATGTCCTTGAACAGGGCTTCCAGCCCGATGCCGCCCAGGGACACCAACTCCACATAGAGACGAATCTTGTCGTGCCGGGTCAGCCGGTCCTCGATCTCCGCCAGCACCCGGTCGAAGGTCTCGTTGTCCACCTTGCCGTCGATACGTAGCCCGACGATGTGGTCTTCCTGAAGCTCGATCAATTCCATCATGACACCACTCCTTTTGTGTCTTGCCTTACCCGTTTAGATGCGGCGGCTCTAAAGCTTTCTCAAGAGGGGCCGATAAGATTTGATAACCCCTCCTTTAAACTTTTTATTTCCCCTTATAGGTCAACGGGTTAGGCCTGTTTCTTGCAGCCTCCGCCTGGCCCCCGGGCGCTCTGTGTCAAATGCATCAAAAGGAGCAGGACATGCAAGACAACACCATCCTGAAGCTGGCCTACGACATCTCCCAAATGACCCGCGACAAGGTCGGCGCCATTGAGTCGATCATGACCACCACCAAGATCCTGGCACTCAATGCGCGCATCGAAGCCGGCCGCGCCGGCACCGCCGGTGCCGCCTTCGGCGTGGTCGCCGAGGAAATCGGCAATGTCTCCGAGCAGATCAATCATATCGCCGCGGATTTCCGCGACGCGGTGGAAGCGCACACCAGCGAGATCGAGGAAGCCGGCGGCCGGATGCTGATCGATTTTCGCGGCCAGCGTTTCACCGACCTGTCGCTGAACGCCATTGAGATCATCGACCGCAACCTGTTCGAGCGCTCCTGCGACGTGCGCTGGTGGGCGACCGACAGCGCTCTGGTCAGCGCCGCCGCCAACCCCGGCGACGTCCCGGGGCTGGAGCACGCCAGCCAACGGCTGGCGACCATCCTGCGTTCCTATGTGGTGTATCTGGACTTATGGGTTACCGACGGCCGCGGCCGGGTGATCGCCAACGGCCGGCCGGATCGCTACCCCGGCGCGGTGGGCCTGGACGTATCGCGCAGCGCCTGGTTTCAGCAGGCCATGCGCACCGCCAGCGGTGACGAGTTCGCGGTCACCGATATCGCCCGCAACCCGGCGCTGGACGACGCCGCGGTGGCCACCTATGCCACGGCGATCCGTGACGGCGGCCAGGAGAACGGTGACGCCATCGGCGTGCTGGGCATCTTTTTCGACTGGACGCCGCAAGCCGCCGACGTGGTCAACGGCGTCGGGCTCAGCGACGAGGAACGCGGCGCCTGCCGGGTCATGCTGCTGGACGCCCAGCATCGCGTTATCGCCGACGCCAGCGGCAAGGGCGAGCTGGGCGACCATTACCCGCTGAACACCCGGGCGCCGGACGGCGGCACCCTGGAGCGGGGCTACTACGTGGACGGCGACCGCCTGGTGGCCTTCGCCCTGACCCCCGGTTACGAAACCTACCGGGGGCTGGGCTGGTACGGCGTCATCGAATGCGATCTGACGCGGCGGGCGGAGTGAGCAAAGGTATCTGGAAAAAGCACCGGACCGGTTGCACACTGACGGAGACCAAGGACACAACCTTCGAAGGAGTCGTACCATGCCATTCACCGCCACCGACCCGATCAAGATCATCTTCGCGATTCTGCTGCCGCCCGTGGGCGTGTTTCTGGAAGTGGGCTTCAAGGGCCATTTCTGGCTGAACATCCTGCTGACCCTGCTCGGCTACATTCCGGGCATCATCCACGCGCTCTACGTGATCTTTAAGCACTGAGGCCGGCCGGCGGCGTCACAGCGCCGCCAGCCAGCGGGCCACCGCCTGACCGATCTCCACCGGTGAATCTTCCTGCAGGAAGTGGCTGCCCTGGACGGTGACCTCGGTCTGGTTCGGCCAGCTGCGGCAGAACTCCCGCTGCCGTCCGATCAGAATGGAGCCCGGCTCGGCGTTCACGAACAGCTTGGGCACCGGGCTCGCCGCCAGCCAGCGCCCGTAGTTTTCCACCAGCCGGATCATCTCCGGCGGCTCGCCTTCCATGGGGATCTCGCGCGGCCAGTTGAGGGTGGGCTGGCGGTCTTCCTCCAGCTCGAAGGGCCGACGGTAGTGGGCCATCTCCACATCGGTGAGACCGCGCAGCACCGAACCGGGCAGCACCGCTTCCACGAACATATTGCGCTTGAGAATCAGGTCCTCGCCTTTTTCCGAGCGGAACCCCTGGAAGATGCCGCGGGCGGCTTCCGGCCAGTCGTCCCAGGTCATCGGCATGACGATGGCTTCCATATAGGCGATCGCCTTGACCGCGTCCGGGTGCTGGCTGGCCCAATGAAAGCCCAGACCGCTGCCCCAGTCGTGCACCACCAGGGTGACGTTCCGGTCCAGACCCAGCGCCGCCAGCAACCCGTCGAGGTAATGGTAGGCGGTCAGAAAGCCGTAACGACCGGGGCCGTCGCTGGCCGGCAGCTTTTCCGAATCGCCCTGGCCGATCAGATCCGGCGCGATCACCCGGCCACTGCCGACCAGCTCCGGAATCACATTGCGCCACAGGTACGAGGAGGTGGGGTTGCCGTGCAGCAGCACGATCGGGTCGCCCTCGCCTTCGTCCACATAGGCGATGCGCTTGCCGTCGACGTCCTGGAAATGTTTCTGGTAGGGCATCTGGTCCGAAATCATGGCGGCGGTCTCCTGCTGATGAGTGGGCCCCAGCTTAACGAACGGGCAAGAATTTAACAGTATCCCGCTAGCCCCCGGGCCGGCCGACTGTTTAGGGTAAGCGAAGCCCAACAAGGAAGGAGTGACCCATGAAGACCCTGACATTCGAAAACGGCGACACCATGCCGATGCTCGGCCTGGGCACCTGGAAGTCCGACCCCGGCGACGTGTACGGCGCGGTCAAGGAAGCCCTGCAACAGGGTTACCGGCACATCGACTGCGCCCGCATTTACGGCAACGAGGCGGAAGTGGGCCAGGCCCTGGCGGAATCCTTCGCCGCCGGCACCGTCAGCCGCGAGGACCTGTGGATCACCTCGAAGTTGTGGAACAGCGCCCACGCCCCGGAAGACGTGCAGCCGGCCCTGGAAAAAACCCTCGACGACCTGCAGCTCGACTACCTGGATCTCTACCTGATGCACTGGCCGGTGGCGCTGACCCCGGGCATCAGTTTTCCGAAATCCGGCGCCGATATCCTGGACCCCGAGGACATGCCGGTGGCCGACACCTGGCGCGCCATGGAAGCGCTGGTGGACGATAATCTGACCCGCCAGATCGGCGTGTCCAACTTCAGCGTGCGCAAGCTCACCGCGCTGCTGGAAACCGCCCGCCACCGGCCGGCCATGAACCAGGTGGAGCTGCACCCGTATTTGCAGCAGGCGCCGCTGGTGCGCTTCTGCCATGACAACGGCATCCAGGTCACCGCCTATTCACCGCTGGGCTCGTCCGACCGCCCGGACAATTTCAAAGCCAAGGACGAACCGGTGTTGCTGGAAGACCCGGTGATCAAGACCATCGCCGAGCGGCACCAGGCCACCCCGGCCCAGGTGCTGATCAGCTGGGCGCTGCACCGCGACACCGCGGTGATCCCCAAATCCGTGAACCCGGAACGCCTGGGGCAGAACCTGGCCGCCGCCGATCTGAGGCTCAGCGACGACGACCTCAACGAGATCGCCGACCTGGACCGCCACCGCCGCTACGTGGACGGCGCCTTCTGGGCCCAGGAAGGCAGCCCCTACACCCTGGCGACACTCTGGGACGAATAAACGCCCAATCGATCCCGTGTGGTGCCGCCGGCGCCACGCGGCTCACGCCTTTACCCTTTTTTACCGCCCCCGTCATCCGGATCACTTAACCGCCCGCACCCGGCATGCAATCATTGGCAGCCATAACGACAGCGCGCCACGGAACGCCCGCGCCGCCCGGCTAACAATGGACACCCCGATGCCGTCAAACACCCCGCCCAAAGTGGACCGGAACAGGCCCAAAGCCAACTTCGAGTCGGTGAATGTGCGTTCCGCCATGCTCACCGGTATTTTTCTGCTGCTGGTGATGTACACCCTGTACGCCGCGGCCACTCTTTTTATGCCGCTGATGGTGGCGTTTCTTACCAGCCTGATTTTCACCCCGGTGGTGCGCGCGCTGCGGGTGCTGAAAATCCCGCCGCCGGTGAGCGCGGCGGCGGTGGTGATCGGCGTGCTCGGCCTGGGCTTCGGCGCGCTGTACGGTCTCTCGGAACCGGCCATGGAATGGCTGCAAAAAGCGCCCCGCGATCTGCGTCAGCTGGAACAGGAATTCCACCAGTTCAGCGAGCCCATGCAGCAGCTCAAGCTGGCCAACGCCCAGATCGAGGACATCACCCCCGGTGACGAAAACCAACAGAAGGAAGAAGCCCCCACCTGGAGCCCGGTGAAGTGGATTCTCTCCGGCACCTGGTCGGCGCTGTACGGCATCACCCTGAGCGTGATTCTTCTCTATTTCATGCTGGCGTCCGGCGACACCTTTCTGCGCAAGCTGGTGCGGGTGATTCCCCAGTTCGAACATAAGCGGGCGGCGGTGGAAACCGTGCGCCAGATCCAGACCAGCGTATCGGTGTACCTGGGCACCATCACCATCATCAACACCTGCCTGGGCGCCGGCGCGGCGTTAATTCTTTATCTGCTGGACATGCCCAACCCGATCCTTTTCGGGGTGATGGTCGGCATGCTGAACTTTGCTCCCTATATCGGGCCGATCGTCAGCGGCGTGATCCTGCTGTTCATCAGCAGCCTGAATTTCGACGGCCTCACCCAGGTGCTGTTGCCGCCGTTTCTGGTGATGGCCCTGAACGTGCTGGAGGGGCAGTTCATTACGCCGACGGTGGCCGGCCATCGCCTGGCCCTGAGTCCGGTGGCGGTGTTTCTGTCGATCCTGCTGTGGGGCTGGATGTGGGGCGTGGTCGGCATCCTGATCGCGGTGCCGCTGCTGGTGTGCATCAAACTGGTGTGCGACAACGTCTCGTCGCTGCGGCTGCTGTCCGAATTTCTGGGACGCTGACTCAACGCCCTTCGCCTCAACGAAGCTGGCTGTCTTTACTGCCGCGCCGGTTGTAGCCCTCGGACCGGGCCTCGTCGCGCTCGCCCTGGCACAGCGTGCACAGGCGCACGCCGGGCAGCGCCTGACGGCGCGCTTCGGGGATCGGTGCCTCGCACTCTTCGCAATGCGTCAGGCTCTCGCCGGCGGGCAGACGGCTGCGGGCGTGTTGCACCGCCGAATCCACGGTGCTGTCGATCTGATCCTGAACGGCCCCTTCCGGGGCCCAGCCGGTCGCCATGGCGTCCTCCTGGTGGCCTTTCATCCTAATGTAACGTCAATCATCCGCCGGCATAAAGCGGCATCGCCAGGGTGGCCTGCAGCACCCGCCCCACCGGGCCGTCCTCATCATACAGAGTGGTGTCCACCAGGCCGGTGCCGTTGTCCTGCATGCGGGCGCGGGCGTCGAGTCCCAGCCAGTCGCCACGGGGGTCGCGGTGCAGGTAGAGGCTGAGATCCGAATTGATGCTGCCCACCTCCGGCGCCAGCCGCAGCTGGGCGATGCCGTTGCCGAAATCGGACAAGGTGGCGGCGCGCACCAGCGGCGAGCAGGGCTGCCCGGCCACCACCGGCACCGGCAGCGACATCCACACCCGGCCCTGGCCCTGGCCACCGACCCCGTCGAGCACGCAGATGCGGGCGGTGGTATGCAGCCCCCGGGGCGTCCAGCCGCCGCCCTTGCCGTCGCCGCCCACCTCGGCGAGGGTCATCACCGGGCGGTCGCCGCGCGGTTCCAGGCCGCCGGTTTCAAACCGGCCGAAGTCGGGCACCCGGGCGCCGGCCTGCTCCAGGAACAGGCCGCTGGCCCGGCACACCTCGACGCCGTCGGCGAGCAGCGACGCTTGCAACACCCGCAGGCGCCGCCCGGCGCGCACCACCGCCAGCTCCGCCGTCAGCGGCGCCGCCGGCACCGGCCTCAACAGATCCACCGTGAGGCGGCTGAGCCGCAGCCCGCTGTCCGCGGTGGCCTGCTCCATCAACAGCGCCAGCAGCCCGGTGGGCGAGCCGCCGTGCAGATGGCTGGGGCTCCAGGGTCCGCCGGCGCTGGCGGTGGGCACGTAGGTCTCGCCCTGGCGGACAAACAATGACTGATCCACTTCCGATACTCCCCTTTCTGACCTTGCTGGTCCGGATACAAACGCCCAAGCCTAACCCAGACGGCGCCCTGGCGGGGAACGAAACACTGGGTGCGGCGAGCGCCGTGCGCTACAGTAGCGCCCGCGCCAAACGCCCCAGACCATGGATTCACTGCCTATGTCCGCCACATCCCAGTCGCCGAGCCGTCCCAACATCGTGATCATGGTGGCGGGCGGTATTCTGGTGGCGCTGGTGGCGATCGTGTTCGCGCGGCTCGCCTACGGCCTGATTCTGCCGCCGATGCGCGACGATCTGGGATTGAGCTACCGGCAGGCCGGCACCCTGGGCACCGTCACCGCGCTGGGCTATCTGCTGTTCGTATTGCTGGGCGGCATCGCCGCCAGCCGCTGGGGCGCGCGCAACGCGGTGGCCACCGGCCTGCTGATTCTCACCGTCGGCTTCGCCGGCCTGGCGCTGGCCAGCGCCTACCCGGTGGTCGTCGGCCTGATGGCGCTGCTGGGTCTGGGCACCGCCTTCTGCTTCGCGCCCATGGTGTCGCTGCTGGCCACCTGGTACCCGGAAAAGCGCGGCATGGTGATCGGCTGCATGGCCGGCGGCGTGGGCGCCGGCATCTTCGTCACCGGGCTGCTGGTGCCCTGGCTGTCCGACCAGTTCGGTGAGCAAGGCTGGCGCCTGGCCTGGGGCCTGTTCGCCGCCCTGGCGGCGGTGGCGGTGGCGCTGGTCCTGGCGGCGGTGCGCGACCCGGCGCCGGTGGCCCACGACCATCCGGACCGCCCGGCGCCGGCGGACAAATGGCGCATCTACCGCAACCCGCGCGTGATCATCATGGCGGCGATCTACGGCATCATCGGCATGGTCTACATCATCCAGGCGATCTTCATGGTCAGCTACGTGGTGGAGTCCGGCTTCGACGAAGCCACCGCCGGCTGGCTGATGGCCATGTCCGGCCTGCTGTCGGTGGCCGCCGGCCCGCTATGGGGCTCGCTGTCCGACGTGTGGGGCCGGGGCAACGCCCTGACCCTGGCGATGGCGGTGGTCACCGTGGCCATGGGGCTGCCGCTGATCGACCAGAGCCTGGCCATGTTCTTCGCCCACTTCCTGCTGATGGGCTGCGCGGTGAACGGCGTGTTCACCATGGTCCAGGCCGCCAGCACCGACCAGGTGGCGCCGCGCCATATCCCCATCGCCTTCAGCTATGTGACGGTGTTCTTCGCCGGCGGCCAGTTCCTGGGCCCGGCCATCGCCGGCTGGCTGATCGAAGCCACCGGCGGCTTCCGCCTGGCGGTGGCGTTCACCTGCCTGGCGCTGCTGGTGGGCCTCTACCTGGCGCAGAAGATCCGCCGCTTCCCCGCCGGTCTGGCGGTGGACTGACCGCCTTCGGTAACCGTTCGGTTCGACTTTTGTTACCGACCGCCACCGGCGCCGCCGGCATCACCGGATTGTCATCATCGGCGGCCAGCCTGTCCGCCGTTATCGACTCCGGACCGGCTTATGAACTCCGTAACCCTGACCCGACGCAAACTGATCCAGGCCATGTTCTACGGTGCCGGCGCCGCGGTGATCACCGCCTGCGGCGGCGGTTCCTCGTCCTCGGGCAGCCCGGCGGGCACCCCGTCACCGACCCCCAGCCCGTCGGAGCCGGAGCCGCCCGCTCCCGAGCCGCCGGTACCGCCGGCCACCATGCTGCCCCTGGAAGCGGGGCCGCTGGCCGGTATCGGCGAGCTGGTGGAAAGCGACGTGGACGGCATTCTGATTCCCGAGGGGTTCTCGATCCGCCGCGTGGCCCGGCACCTGGAAGATCCGATCTCCGGTCTGCCCAACCTCACCGGCTTGCTGCGCGACAACTGGCACATCTTCCCGGACGGCGGCGCAGTGTTCCCGGTGCGGGAAGACGGCGGCTGGGTCTATGTCTCCAACAGTGAAATCGCCCCCGGCGGCGGCGTGGGCGCGTTGCGGTTCGACCGCGACGGCACCGTCATCGACGCCTACCGCATCCTGCGCAACACCCGCCGCAACTGCGCCGGCGGCGCCACGCCCTGGGGCACCTGGTTGTCCTGCGAGGAGACCACCGACGGCCAGGTCTATGAGTGCCACCCGCTGGGGCCCGCATCTCTGGCGCGGGCGCATCCGGCGCTGGGTATTTTCAACCACGAAGCCGCCGTGGCGGACTGGGACACCCGCACCCTGTACCTGTCCGAGGACGACGGCAACGGCCGTCTGTACCGCTTCCGGTCCGCCGGCGTGGTCACCTCGATCACCGGGGAACCGGGCCTGGACCTGGATAACGGCGTGCTGGAGGTGCTGGAAGTGGACGGCTTCGCCAACGGCGCCTACCAGGAAGACCTGGACCAGGCCCGCCGCCTGCACAAGGTGCGCTGGGTGCCGGTGCAGGACCCGCACCGCGCCCAGGAAACGGTGCGCGCCGAGATCGAGGCGGCCACCGGCCAGGGCGCCCCGGGCACCCGCTTCAAAGGCGGCGAAGGCCTGTGGGTGCAGACCCTGCCGGAGGGCCAGCGGCCCGACATCGCGGGCAGCGCCAACCCGCTACGCGCGGTGGTGTTCCTGGCCTGCAAAGGCGACAACCGGGTCTACGCCCTGGACATCGACAACGACCAGATCGAAGTGGTGTTCGACAACGAGCAACTGATCGGCAGCGGCGAAGCGCCGTTCAATGACGTGGACAATATCGTCGTCGGCCCGGCCGGCGACGTGGTGGTGGCGGAAGACGGCGACCTGATGCGTCTGATGGTGATGGTGCCCAACCAGCCCGCCAGAATCCTGCTGCAAATCCCCGGCGGCGGCAGCGAACTCACCGGCCCCGCCTTCACCCCGGACGGCTCGCGGCTTTACTTCAGTTCCCAGCGCGGCCCCTCCGCGCTGCTGCTGCCCACCGGCGCCACCTACGAGCTGACCATCCCGGAAGCCTTCCGCCGCGCCTGACCCGCGCCCCCTGCCCCGTCCGCCCCGCCGCGCCCTTTCCAGGGCGCCGGTCGGGCGGCTACATGCCGCCATTATCATCGCCGGCCGTTCCTGATTAGAATGTGCGGCTTCCCGGCGCCAGGGCGCGTCGGGCCCTCTATTCTCCATGGATGTCCAACCAGGGCGCGGCGATGAGCAACGGCAGGCCCAACAGCGTGAACAACACCGGCCCGCTGCGGCGGCAGCTGGCGGGCCTGGGCGTGCGCGCGGCCGGCGCGCCGCTGCCGTGCTTCGGCGAACGGCTGGCGCGGCTGTTCGACCTGTCCGACACCGTGGCGCTGGACGCCGCCAACGTGGCGTCCCGGGACGGCCATTTCGGCGCCGACGGCAAGGCCGCCGAGCGGCTGCGCGCGGAGCTGGAGAAACTGCGCCAAAGCCAGCGGGACGCCATCGAAGCCAGCGTCACCGCCGAGCGGATCGGCACCCGCAACGGTCTGCCGGCGCCGCAGGCCGGCCCAAGCCCGGCCGAGCCGCCGGATTTCGAGCCCTACCGGCGCTTCTATCAGAGCAAGCAGCGGCAGATGGCCGCCGCCGTGCCGCCGCTGCGGCTGAAAGCCCGTGGCGCGCTCACCGACCACGGCCCGGCCCTGGCGCGGCTAGCGCGCATCGACGCGGTGCTCGACAACACCCTTACCGGCTACGCCCGCAAGGGCTTCGGTGCCGTGCCCGGCGTGCTGGAAAAGCGCTTCCTGGCGCTCTGGCCGGACCGCCAGCACAGCCTGCTCAGCGATACGCCCGGCGACGATCCCCAGGACTGGATGAAGGAAGGCGCCTGGCTGCACCGCTTCTGCCAGGAGATGAAGACCCTGTTGCTGGCGGAGCTGGACACCCGCCTGGAGCCGGTGCAGGGCTTGCTCATGGCGCTGGAAAGCGCGCACAACCACCCACAAGGACCTCAATGACACGCTTTTTATTCGCACTGGTATGCCTGCTCGGCGCGGCCACCGTGGCCTGGGTGGGCATCGGCTTTCTGGGCACCAACCTGGTGGCCCTCACCGCCACCCTGCTGATCGCCTTCGTGTACGCCTTCGGCTTCCTGGAGCTGCGCCGCTTCCGCGCCGACAGCACGCAACTGGCCCGGCAACTGGAGACCCCGCCCGGTGACGGCGACGGCCTGGAGCGCTGGCTGGCCGAGCTGCCCGCCGCCCTGCGCGGCGCCGTGCGCCGGCGCGTGGAAGGGGAAAGCACGCCACTGCCCGGGCCCATGCTGACGCCCTACCTGTCCGGCCTGCTGGTGATGCTGGGCCTGCTGGGTACCTTTATCGGCATGATCGTCACCCTGCAGGGCGCGGTCAGTGCCCTGGAAGGCGGCAACAACCTGGCCGCCGTGCAGAGCGCGCTGGCGGCGCCCATCGCCGGGCTCAGCCTGGCCTTCGGCACCTCCATCGCCGGTGTCGCCGCCTCCGCCATGCTGGGGCTGGGCGCCACCCTGAGCCGCCGCGAGCGTACCCTGGTGGGCCGTGACCTGGACGCCGTGCTGCGCCGCGATCTGCGCGCGTTTTCCCTGAAACATCAGCAGCAGGAGGCGTTCCGCGCCCTGCAATCACAGTCCGACGCCTTCCCCGCCGTGGTCGACAGCCTGCAGGCCCTGACCCGACGCCTGGAGCAGATGGGCGACCAGCTCAACAGCGCGCTCACCGACAATCAAAAGCAGTTCCACGAGCAGACCGCCGAGCACTACCGCCAACTGGCGGCGTCCGTCGGCGACAGCCTGAGCACCAGCCTGGCGGACAGCAGCCGGCTGGCGGCGGAAAGCGTCCGCCCGGTGATCGCCGAGGCTCTGGAACGCCTCAACGACCAGGCGGAGCAGAGCCACCAGCGCCTCAACACGCTCACCGAAAGCCAGCTGAGCCGGATCGCCGAGCGCTTCGACACCACCACCGAGCAAGCGGCGCGCCACTGGCGCGAGGGCCTGGCCGAGCACCAACAGACCGCGCAAAGCCTCACCGACAAGGTGGCCGCCGCCCTGCAAGCGCACAACGACCGCTTCCAGGCCCACGGCGACGCCCTGCTGACGCAGATCCGCGACGACCAGCAACAGGCCCGGGCCGACAACCAGCAACGCCTGACCGCCATCACCGAGCGCTTCCAACAAGCCGGCGACGCCACCGCCGAGGGCTGGCGGGAAGGCCTCGAGCAACAACAGCAGACCCTCGCCCGCCTGGTCAGCGACCTCGGCGACACCCTGTGCGGCCACACGGACCGCTTCCGGCACACCGCCGACGGCCTGGTGGAAGGGCAGCGGCAAGGCCTGGACGCCCTGCTCGCGCAAACCGGCGAGCAGCTCAGCGCCTTGCGGGATCAGGAGGCGGCGCGCGGCGACGCGGCCACGCAGCGCCTGGCCGACCTGGAAGCCACCGTCACCCGCCACCTCACCGAGCTGGGCACCGCCCTGGAAGCGCCGATGACGCGGCTGATCGAAACCGCCTCGGAGACGCCCAAGGCGGCCGCCGAAGTGATCAGCCGCCTGCGCGAGGAAATGGCGCAAAGCAGCGAACGGGACAACGAACTGCTGGAGGAACGCCGCCGCATCATGGGCGAGCTGGACGCCCTGCTCACCGCCCAGCAGCAGGCGGCCGGCGTGCAGCGCGACGCGGTGGAAACGCTGATCCGCGACGCCGGCGGCGTACTCAAGGAGGTCAGCGATACCTTCGCCGGCCAGGTGGACGCGCAGACCGCCCGCCTGGACGAGGCCGCCGCCGACATCACCGGCGGGGCCCACGAGGTGGCCAGCCTGGGCGACGCCTTCGGCACCGCGGTGAACCTGTTCAGCGAGTCCAACGGCAAGCTGCTGGATAACCTCAGACGCATCGAGACGTCCCTGGAACAGTCCGCCGCGCGCAGCGACGAGCAGCTGGCCTACTACGTGGAGCAGGCCCGCGAGGTGATCGATCTCAGCCTGAGTTCGCAAAAGGAAGTGATCGACGCCCTGGCCGCCCTCAAAGCCGGCGAGGCGCGCTGATGGACGAGCTTCACGACGGCCAGGACGGCGCTCAGTCCACCCCGGTGTGGGCGATCTTCTCGGACCTGATGGCGGCGCTGGTGGGCATCTTCGTGCTGCTGCTGGTGTGGGTGATCGGCATTCAGCTGGAACTGAGCCAGTCGCTGGAGCAGGAACGCGCCAAACTGCAGGCCGAGCAGCAACGACGCCAGGCGTTGGAAGAGGCGCTCGCCGACCCGCTCGCCAGCGGCCGCATCTCGTTCCAGAACGGCCGCATCGGCATCAACGGCAGCGTGCTGTTCGCGCTCAACGCGGACCGCCTGCAGCCGGAGGGCCGTGCGCTGCTGGAGAGCCTGGTGGAACCGCTGCAAACCTACCTGGCGCAACACGACGAGCTGCTGATGGTGAGCGGCTTCACCGACGACCTGCCGATCCAGCAGGGCAACCCGCGCTACGCGGACAACTGGGGCCTGTCCGCCCAGCGCGCGCTCACGGTGACCCGCACCCTGATCGATCAGGGCCTGCCGGAGGCGCGCATTTTCGCCGCCGCCTTCGGCGACAACCAGCCGGTGACCGCCAACGTGGACGACGCCGCCCGCGCCAAAAACCGGCGCGTGGAGATCACCACCGTGCCGCGCGCCGACGCCACCGCCGGCGAGCCGGAACAGACCGGGCAACTCGATGAGTGAGGTGCTGGCGCAACTGGAAGCCCTGCGCCAGACCGGCGCCCACCACCGCGACCCGGTGCGTTTCACCTATCTGGAGAGCTTCGCCACGCGCCTGGCCGAAAGCCGGCGCGCGCCGTCGCAAAAACATCAGGAAAAACTGGAACAGGCACTCGCGGACTACCGGGCCCGCGCGGACGCCGACGACGATGAAAGCCAGGGCGATCCCGCTACGCCGCGGTACGAATCCCCGCTGGCCACGTTGCTGACCCGACTGCGTGGCGATGGCGAAGCGCCCATGGAGCTGAAAGCCCTTGCGCCGATCCGCGAGGCCCAGGCCCGACAGCAGTTGGCCGCGCGCATCCAGCACGCCATCACCCACGTGCCCGACGACGCCGGCCCGCTCAACGCCCACCGGCAGGTGGCCCGCGCGCTGGCCGCGCTGCAGGAAGTGTCGCCGGAATACCTGGAGCATCTGGTCACCTACCTGGATGACCTGATGGTGTTGGAGAAAATCCCCGCCACAAAACGATCTTCGTAAGCACGGGTTTTTGGCAAGTCATTTGGAGCGGGACCCGCTGCGAAAGGGACCACCTTGTGCGAGCGGGCCCAGCCCGCGAAAGGCAAGCAACGCTTGCCGGCAGGATCCCAGAGACGCCGTTTATGGCGCTGTTAAAAAGCCTCTGGAATCCAGCGGGGCAACCTTGGCCGGGAGCTTCGCTCCCTTTCGCGGGCGGGGCCCGCTCCCACAAAGGCCGCCACCACAAGGGTCCGCTCACACCAGTGTCGCGGCTATGAGTCTTCCAGCTTGTCCTGGGTGCGCAGCTGGAAGTCGCTGGCGTCGTGGCGCTCGCGCAGCTGTTCGCTGGGCTCGCCCCAGGCGCGGTTGACCATGCGGCCGCGCTGCACGGCGGGGCGCTCGGCGATCTCCGCTTCCCAGCGCAGCACGTTCTTGTAGGTGTGCGCTTCCAGGAATTCGGCGGCTTCGTACACCTTGTTAGTGACCAGGGCGCCGTACCAGGGCCAGACCGCCATGTCGGCGATGGTGTAGTCGTCGCCGGACAGGAAGCGGTTGTCCGCCAGGCGGCGGTCGAGCACGTCCAGCTGGCGCTTCACTTCCATGGTGTAGCGGTTGATCGGGTATTCGTATTTCTCCGGGGCGTAGGCGTAGAAGTGACCGAAGCCGCCGCCCAGGAACGGCACCGCGCCCATCTGCCAGAACAGCCAGTTGAGACATTCGGTGCGCTTGGCCGGATCAGTGGGCAGGAAGGCGCCGAACTTTTCCGCCAGGTAGAGCAGGATGGCGCCGGACTCGAACACGCGCACCGACGGGTCCTGGCTCTGATCCACCAGGGCCGGGATCTTGGAGTTGGGGTTGATGTCCACGAACCCGCTGCCGAACTGCTCGCCCTCGGTGATGCGGATCAACCAGGCGTCGTACTCCGCGCCTTCGAAGCCCTTTTCCAGAAGCTCTTCCAGCAGCACCGTCACCTTGACGCCGTTGGGCGTGGCCAGGGAATACAGCTGCAGAGGATGCTTGCCCACCGGCAGGTCTTTGTCATGGGTGGGGCCGGCGATGGGCCGGTTGATGCTGGCGAATTTGCCGCCGCTTTCCGCGTCCCATTTCCAGACTTTCGGAGGCGTGTAGGTGTCGTCGCTCATAACTACTCTCTCGATCAGACAAACGAAGTAATACCCGGGTTCAGGGGCAAAGAATGACAAGATAACGCTCAAGACGGCGGCAAGATAGCCGCGTGATGCTCCATAACCCGCCGATCCTTGCCCGATCCTGGCGCCGCTCGAAGCGCGCCGCCGGCCGCTTTCTTCCGCCCCTGAAACAACTGTGCTAACGTCCGAGCGACCTTCCCGGACCGACCTGATTGTGGAGAAGACGCTTGCCGGCGGAACCTGAACACAACGATAAAACCGCCCTCGACAGCGAGCAGCAACTGGTGGAAGCCACAGTGGACGGCGTGCAGGACAGCGCGCTCACCGAGACGCGCCGCAACCAGATCTGCGACGCGGCCCTGTCCTTGTTTCTGGAAAAGGGCTTCGACGCCACCACCATCCGCGACATCTGCGCGCGCTCCGGCGTCAACCAGGCGAGCATCTACGATTACATCGCCAACAAAAACGACATCCTGCGCCGGCTGCTCAACAAACTGTGGTTCGCCCAGGACGTGCCGACCCTGGCGGAGCGTCTGGAGCGCGACCCGGACGTGCCGTTCGAGGATCAGGTAGCGGCGTTCTTCCAGGACGTCTGGACCAAGAAGCGCCAGGGCACCCTGCTGATCTACCGCTCCATTCCCCACCTCCGCGACGAAGACCGCAAGACCATGCGCGCCCGCGACGAGACGGTGCTCAATGCCTTAGCCGACCAGCTGCGCGAACGCACCGGTCTGCCCGAGGACGACCCGCGCGCCGAAGTGGTGGCCAACATGATCGTCTTCCTGGCCGCGTTCGCGCCCATGCGCGACTGGCTGAACCGCGACATCGACGACACCGTGATCCTCAAGACGGTGGCCGCGGCGGTCCGCGCCATGGTCGACCAGCTGGGCGAAAAGCCCAATTAATTCAGACGCTTACCCGTCGAAATAGCATTCCATTATTCCTGATTCCGGTGTGACCCGTCGGTCAACGGCGCTTGACTTGCCGCCACCATCCGCCTTAGCTTGATTCCTGACAAGTGTCAGCCAGCCCACGGCGCTCGCCGTGCATAAGGAGAACAATTGACGCCCGAAGACGCCCAGGCGCATATCGCCGCCAGCGATCCCCGCTTCGCGCTCACCGAGGCGGTGATCGGCGGAGTCCGCTATCCGGTATTCGCCAATGCCCCGGCACACCTGCGCGTGCTGCTGGAAGACGCCGCCCCCGCTTATGGGGACCGCGACGCCCTGGTCTACCAGGACGAACGCTGGCGCCACGCCGAGCTGTGCCGGGAGGTGCGGCGCGTCGCCAACGCCCTGGCCGACGACCTGGGCGTGCGCCAGGGCGACCCGGTGGCGATCGCCATGCGCAACTACCCGGAGCTGCCGATCCTGATTCTGGCGGTGGCCGCGCTGGGCGCGGTGGCGGTGCCGATGAACGCCTGGTGGTCGGAGCAGGAACTGGCCTACGGCCTGACGGACTGCGGCGCCCGGGTGGTGTTCGCCGACGGCCCGCGCCACCAGCGCATCGAGAGGCTGGCCGCCGACAACGGCCTGGCGCTGATCGCCGTGCGCGACGCCGAAGCCCTGCCCGGCCGGCCGCGCTATGAACAACTGCGCGACGGCGGCCGCGACGACCGCTGGCCGGATGTGACCATCGCCCCGGACGACGACTTCGCCGTGCTGTACTCCTCCGGGTCCACCGGCAACCCCAAGGGCGTGGTGCTCACCCATCGCGGCGCGATCTCGGCGGTGTACTCCTGGATCATGGCGCGGTTGATGGCACCGCTGGTGGCGGACCCGCCGCCGCCCCTGCCGGAGCCGGATCAGGTTCAGCCACCCTCGTTTCTGGTGGTGACGCCGCTGTTCCACGTCACCGCCTTGCAGTCGAATTTCCTGCAGGGCCTGGCCAGCGGCGCCACCCTGACCCTGATGTACAAGTGGGACCCACAAGAGGCGGTGCGCCTGATCAAGCGCGAGCGCATCACCCGCTTCACCGGCGTGCCCACCCAGTCCGCCGAATTGATGGATACCGCCCGCGCCCTGGGCGAAAGCCTGGACACCCGGGAAGCGATCGGAGGCGGCGGTGCCAAGCGGCCCGCCGCCCAGGTGGGCCAGCTCGCCGAAGCCTTCCCCGCCGCCGCCATCGCCTCCGGCTGGGGCATGACCGAAACCAACGCCCTGGGCATTCTGATCGGCGGCCCCGACTATGTGGCCCACCCGGAAGCCGCCGGCCGGCCGACGCCGCCGCTGCAGGCAATGCGCATCGTCGACGGCGACGGCGTTGAGGTGCCCACCGGCGAGATCGGCGAGCTGACCGTGAAAAGCGCCGCCAATATGCGCTGCTATCTGAACCAGCCCGAAGCCACCGCCGACACCGTGCGCGACGGCTGGCTGTACACCGGCGACCTGGCGCGCATCGACGAGGAAGGCCTGATCTACATCGTCGACCGCAAGAAGAGCATCATCATCCGGGGCGGCGAGAACATCGCCTGCCTGGAAGTGGAAGGCGCCCTGCACCGCCACCCGGAGGTGGCCGAAGCCGGCGTGTTCCCGATTCCCGACCCGCGCCTGGGCGAGATCGTCGGCGCCGGCGTGCAGCTCAAGCCCGGCGCCCGCGTTGACGAAGCCGGGCTGCAAGCGTTCCTGGCCGACCATCTGGCCCGTTTCAAGATTCCCGACCGCATCTGGCTGCGCAGCGACCCGCTGCCCCGGGGCGGCACCGACAAAACCGACCGCCGCGCCCTGCGCGCACAATGCCTGGCCGCCGACACCGAGGCGGGCGCCCCCATCAACGAGGAGTAAACACCCATGGGTAACGATACCGATCTGAACAACCTGGCCATGTCCGAAGACGCGCGCCCGCTGCTGGACGCCCTGGCCAAGCACATCCGCGAGAACGTGGACCCGATCACCGAGGAATTCCACCGTCTGGGCGAAGGCCGCGCGGAGCGTTTCAGCTACGCCCCCGGCCAGCTGGAGCTTCTGGAAACCGCCAAGAACAAGGCCCGCGAAGCCGGCCTGTGGAACTTCTTCCTGCCCAACGCGGAAACCGGCGAAGGCCTGTCCAACCTGGACTACGCCTACATCGCCTTCGAGCTGGGCAAGAACCCGCTGGCGTCCCAGACCCTGAACTGCTCCGCGCCGGACACCGGCAACATGGAAGTGCTGGAGCGCGTCGGCACCCCCGAGCAGAAAGAGAAGTGGCTGAAGCCGCTGCTGGCCGGCGAGATCCGTTCCTGCTTCGGCATGACCGAACCGCAGGTGGCCTCCTCCGACGCCCGCAACATTGAAACCAGCGCCGTGCTGGACGGCGACGACTGGGTGATCAACGGCGAGAAATACTATATTTCCGGCGCCGGCGACCCGCGCTGCAAGATCATGATCTGCATGGTCAAGACCAGCCCGGACGCGCCCACCTTCCGTCAGCAGTCGCAAATTCTGGTGCCCATGGACGCCCCCGGCGTGCACGTGCTCGGCCCGATGCGCGTGTTCGGCCACGACCACGCGCCGCACGGCCACATGCACATCAAGCTGGACAACGTGCGCGTGCCGAAAGAAAACATTCTTTGGGGCGAAGGCCGCGGCTTCGAGATTTCCCAGCTGCGCCTCGGCCCGGGCCGCATCCACCACTGCATGCGTTCCATCGGTTCCGCCGAAAAAGCCCTGGACCTGATTCTCGAGCGCGGCATGAACCGCGAAGCGTTCGGCAAGCAGATCATCAACCTGGGCAAGAACATGGAGACCGTGTCCCGTGCCCGCATCGAGATCGAAGCGATGCGCATGATCGTCCTGAAAGCCGCCAAGGCGATGGACGTGATGGGCAACAAGGAAGCGCGCATCTGGGTGTCCATGGCGAAAGCGATGGTGCCGGAGAAGTGCTGCCAGATCATCGACCAGGCGATCCAGATCCACGGCGCCACCGGTGTCAGCCAGTGGTCGCCGCTGTCCGAGATGTACATGCAGCAGCGCACCCTGCGCCTCGCCGACGGTCCGGACGAAGTGCACCACAACGTGGTCGCCCGCAACGAAGTGAACCGCTACAACCAGACCGGAGCGTAACGCCATGGTAGAAACCAAGCTGTTCGATCTGACCGGCAAGGTGGCGCTGATGACCGGCGCCTCCAAGGGCATGGGCAAAGCGATGGCCCACGCCCTGGCCGCGCATGGTGCCACGGTGGTGATCTCCGCGCGCACCCAGGAAACGCTCGATGAGACCGCCGCCGAGATCAACCAGGCGGTGGGCGCCGAGCGCGTGCACGGGGTGGCCGCCAACGCCGGCCGCAAACAGGAACTGGAGACGCTGGTGGAGAAAACCCACCAGCTCGCCGGGCCGGTGGACATTCTGGTCGGCAACGCCGGCGTCAATGTGCACTACGGGCCGATCTCCGAGATCCCCGACGACGCCTACGAAAAAACCATGCAGGTGAACGTGCAAGCCAACCTGTGGCTGGCGCGCCTGGTGGCGCCGGACATGATCGAGAAAGGCAACGGCTCGATGATGTTCACCGCCAGCGTCGGCGCCTTTAAGCCGTCCGACACCCTGGGCGTGTACGGCACCTCCAAGCTGGCGCTGATCGGCCTGGTGCGCA
>NZ_CAXPXK010000023.1:0-21986 GCF_964221125.1 Alloalcanivorax sp. | reverse complement strand
ACCAATAACAAGCGGGAGCAGGGGCTGGGGCAAACCCACGCGGCGTTGTTGATGGCGTCCTGCGCGAACTGATCGGGGGAGGGATCCAATGTCCGAGAAGAGTCTGGTCGGCGAAATGCACCAAGTGCAATTGGCGATCGAATTGATTGAGCTGGGGGCCCGGCTGCAGGTGCTGGAATCGGAAACCGAACTCAGCCGTGGCCGGCTGATCCGGCTTTACAAGGAAGTGCGCGGCATGTCGCCGCCGAAGGGGATGCTGCCGTTTTCCACCGACTGGTTCATCACCTGGCTGCCGAACATTCATTCTTCCCTGTTCTACAGCTTCTACCGGCAGCTGACCGGCGAGCACGGCTGCAGCCGCATGGAAGGCTTCGTGAAGTCCTACCGCCTTTACCTGGAGCAGATTGCTCTGGACGGCGCCGAACCGGTGCTCGGGCTGACACGGGCCTGGACCCTGGTGCGTTTCTTTGAAAGCGAGATGTTCGAGCTGTCGGAGTGCACCAGCTGCCACGGCCATTTCGTCAACCACGCGCACACGCCCAGCCAGCGCTTTGTGTGCGGTATCTGCCAGCCGCCGTCCCGGGCCGGCAAGACCCGCAAACGCCAAAGCGCCGAGAGTGAAGAGGGCCGGCGGAGCGGCGGTCGCCGACAGGCGGTGGGCGCTTAGGGCGCTTTTCAGAGGCTCCTTGGTAATTTTTCCCTCAAGCCCGACCTGCTCCTGCCGATACAGATGGTAATGCTATCCACGCTGTTCTGAAGGATACCGGTTGTGCTGATACCTCTTGGCTTCATTATCGTCACCCTCTCCGTGTTCGGCGGCTTTTCCATGGCCGGCGGACACCTGGGCCCGCTCTACCAGCCCACCGAAATCCTGATGATTGTCGGGGCCGCGGTGGGGTCGTTCGTGGCCGCCAATAACGGCAAGGCGATTAAAGCCACGCTGCGTACCGCCAGCACCCTGAAACGCACCAAGAAGTACGATAAAGAAATCTACATGCAGCTCATGTCGCTGCAGTACAACCTGCTCTCCAAGATGCGCCGCGAGGGCGTGCTGGGTGTGGAAAAAGATATTGAAAACCCCGCCGAAAGCGCGCTGTTCAGCGAATACCCGAGAATCGCCAATGACCCGATGATCATGGGCTTCATCACCGATTATCTGCGGCTGATGATCAGCGGCAGCGTCGATCCGATGGAACTCGATGAACTGATGAGCCATGAAATCGAGGCGTTCGAACACGAAGCGCATATTCCCGCCGACGCCCTCGCCAAGGTGGGCGACGGCCTGCCCGCGTTCGGCATCGTGGCGGCGGTGCTCGGGGTGGTGAAAGCCCTGGCGTCCGCCGACGCCGGCGCCGAGGAAATGGGGCTGATGATCGCCCACGCCCTGGTGGGGACTTTCCTCGGCATCCTGCTCGCCTACGGCTTCGTCAACCCGGTGGCCAGCCGCATCGACCGGCAGGTGGCCGAGGCGGTGAAGATGCTGCAGTGCATCCGCGTCACGCTGCTTGCCAACCTCAACGGTTATGCGCCGCAGCTGGCGGTGGAATTCGGGCGTAAAGCCCTGCACACCGCCGAGCGGCCCAGCTTCACCGAACTGGAAGAGCACGTGCGTGCCGCGCGGCCCGCGGGTGCCAAGCAGACATGAGCGAGCAGCACCGGCCCATCGTCATCCGGCGACGCCGCCGTGCCCATGTGGCGCACCACGGCGGCGCCTGGAAAATCGCGCTGGCGGATTTCATGACCGCCCTGATGGCGTTGTTTCTGGTGCTCTGGATTATCTCCACCGCGTCGCCGGCGGAGCTGCAGGGCCTGGCTGAATATTTCCGCACGCCGCTGAAAGTGGCGCTGGCGGACGGCGACCGTAATTCGTCGAGCACCAGCGCGATCCCCGGCGGCGGCGCCGATCCGGCCCATTCCGACGGTGAGCAGGCGCGTATTGATCTACGCCGCCAGACGTTGCCGGCGGAGGAGCGTCAGCGCTTCATCAATCTGCGCCGCCGGATTGAACAGGCGATCCAGGCCGACCCGCAGCTGCGTGAGCTGCGCGATCAGATGCGCTTCCAGATGACTCCGGAAGGCCTGCGCATCCAGCTGGTGGATACCGACCAGCGGCCCATGTTCCGGCTCGGCAGCGACCGTGTCGCGCCCTATATGCGTCATTTGCTGCGCACCATGGCGCCGTTGCTCAACGACATGCCCAACCCGCTCAGTATCAGCGGACACACCGACAGTCTTCGCTATTCCAGCGGCGACAGCGGGTACAGCAACTGGGAGCTGTCCAGCGACCGCGCCAACGCCTCGCGCCGCGAGCTGGTGGCCGGCGGCCTGGACAGCGAAAAGCTACTGCGGGTCACGGGCATGGGCGACCGTGTGCCGGTGCCCGACAGCAACCCCGGTGACCCGGTCAACCGCCGCATCACCCTGGTGGTGCTGACCCGTCAGGCGGTGGAACGGCTGCGCGCCGCCAGCCGCCCCGGCGATTTGAGCGACGCCCCTCAACCCGTGCGGGAGTGAACATGGATATCACCGAATTCTACGACACGTTTTTCGAAGAGGCGGACGAGCTCCTGGCGGAGATGGAATCCCATCTTCTGGAGCTGGATGTGGACAACCCGGACGTGGAGCGGCTCAACGCCATCTTCCGGGCCGCGCATTCGATCAAGGGCGGGGCCGGTACCTTCGGGTTCGAGGCACTGCAGCGCACCACGCATCTGCTGGAAAACCTGCTCGACTACACACGACGCGGCGAGCTGGCGCTGCGAAGGGATATCGTCGACACCTTTCTGGAAGCCAAAGACATGCTAAACGATCAACTGGACGCGTATCGTCAGGGTGGTGAACCGGACCCGGAAGCCCTGGAACGTATCTGCGAGACCCTGCGCCGTCTCGCTCTGGAAGAGCTGGGCGAAGACGCCGGCGCCGAGGTGGCGGGCGCCGCGCCGTCCGCGCCGGCCAGCCCCGAGCCGGCCGCCGACCCGGCGCCCGCCGAGGCGGCGCCTTCCGCCGGCGAAGGCACGCCGGACGGCGGTGCCCGCTTCCAGGTGACCCTGATCGGTGTCGCCGACAAGGACCGGGATCTGTTGATCGAGGAACTGGCGCAGCTGGGCGATATCGAGGACCAGCAGGCCGACGGCGAACGTCACCGGGTGGTGCTCACGTCGTCACTCAGCGGCGACGATATCGAAGCGGTGATGTGCTTTATCGCCGAGCCGGAGCAATTGGAAGTGCGCGCTCTGGACGCCGCCGCGCCGGCCGCCGCCAGCGAAAGCAAACCGGAAGTGAAAACGGAAGCCGAAGCGGCACCGGCGCCCGCCGCGACCAAGCCGGCGGCCCCGGCGAAAGCCGAAGCCGCCGCCAAAAGTAGCGACGCAGCCAAGAAAGGCGGCGAATCCACCTCCATCCGGGTGCCGGTGTCCAAGGTCGATCAGATCATCAACCTGGTCGGTGAGCTGATTATCACCCAGTCCATGCTCAACCAGGTGGCCGAGGACTCCGAGACCGTCAACGACGGCGCCCTGGTCACCGGGCTCAACCTGCTGCAGCGCACCGCCCGGGATCTCCAGGAAGCGGTGATGTCCGTGCGCATGGTGCCGATGGACTATGTGTTCAGCCGCTTCCCGCGTTTGGTCCGCGACCTGGCCGGCAAGCTCGGCAAGGACGTGGAACTGATCACCGAGGGCAAATCCACGGAGCTGGACAAGGGCCTCACCGAACGGATCATCGACCCGCTCACCCACCTGGTGCGCAACAGCCTCGACCACGGCATCGAAACCCCGGACCGCCGCGAGGCGGCCGGCAAGCCGCGCACCGGCCGTCTGACCCTGTCCGCTCAGCACCAGGGCGGCAATATCCTGATCGAAGTGATCGACGACGGCGGCGGTCTTAACCGCGACAAGATTCTTGAGAAGGCGCGCTCCAGCGGCCTCTCCGTGTCCGATTCAATGAGCGACGACGAAGTCTGGCAGCTGATTTTCGCGCCGGGCTTTTCCACCGCCGACGCGGTCAGCGACGTGTCCGGGCGCGGCGTCGGCATGGACGTGGTCAAGCGCAACATCCAGGCCATGGGCGGGCATGTGGAAATTCTCTCCACGCCCGGCCAGGGCACCACCACCCGCATCGTGCTGCCGCTCACCCTGGCGATCCTCGACGGCATGTCCATCAAGGTGGGCGAGGAGATGTTCATCCTGCCGGTGAGCGCGGTGATCGAATCCCTGCAGCCGCGCGCCGACGATCTCTATTCCATGGCCGGCGGCGACGTGCTGCTGAAGGTGCGTGAGGACTACCTGCCGGTGGTGGCGGTCCATCACGCCCTGGACGTGGCCGACGCCATCACCGATCCGACCCGCGCCATCGCGGTGATCGTACAGGGCGAGGGCCGCCGCTACGCCCTGCTGGTGGACCAGTTGGTGGGCCAGCAGCAGGTGGTGGTCAAGAACCTGGAAACCAACTACCGCAAAGTGCCGGGCGTGTCCGCCGCCACCATTCTGGGCGACGGCAGCGTGGCACTGATCCTGGACGTGGCGGACATGCACCGCCTCGGCCAGAGCAAAAAAGAAAACCCTGTCTTTGGCGCCCCGACCCGGGCCCGCCCTGTTGAGGAGGTAGAACCGTCATGAGTCAAGCCACTGCTTTGCAAACCGCCGCCGCCGTGGAAGCGGGCAGCCAGGAATTCCTGGTGTTCTCCCTGGGCGACGAGGAATACGCCATCGATATCCTCAAGGTCCAGGAAATCCGTGGCTACGAAAACGTCACGCGCATCGCCAATGCCCCGGAATTCATCAAGGGCGTGGCCAACCTGCGCGGCGTGATCGTGCCGATCGTCGACCTGCGCATCAAATTCCGTCTCGAGCGTGCCGACTACGACGACCAGACCGTGGTGATCGTGGTCAACATCGCCGACCGGGTGGTGGGCATCGTGGTCGACCGGGTTTCCGACGTGATGACGCTCACCGCCGAGCAGCGCAAGCCGGCGCCGGAATTCGGACTCAGCCTGCCGCTGGATTACATCAGCGGGCTGGGCAACCTGGATGAACGCATGCTGGTACTGGTGGACATCGAAAAAATGCTCACCAGCGAAGAAATGGCGCTGGTGGAAGAAGCCGGCGAATAACAAGCACAGGGTCGAAGGCCAACGTCGGGTCCGGGCAATCGGGGAGAGTGGGAATGCGTAACAATCAGCCGGTGACAAACCGTGAGTATGCGCTCAAGGGCGATGACTTTCTGATTTCGAGGACCAACCGCAGGGGGCGTATCACCTACGCCAACCCGGCGTTCATCGAAGTCAGCGGCTTCACCCGCGAAGAGCTGATCGGCGCCCCGCACAACATCGTGCGCCACCCGGACATGCCGGAGCAGGCGTTCGAGAACCTGTGGAGTACCCTCAAAGACGGCGGTACCTGGATCGGTCTGGTCAAGAACCGGCGTAAGGACGGCGGCTATTACTGGGTACGCGCCCACGTCACCCCGATTATTGAAGACGGTGAAATCGCCGGCTTCGTATCCGTGCGCCTCAAGGCGGACAAAGGCTCCATCGACGCCGCCGAACAGGCCTACACCGCACTGCGGGAAGGGCGCGGCGGCCACCTTTACCTGCACCGTGGCGAGATTCGCCGTCGTGGGGTAGTGGCGGCGCTGCGACGCTGGAACCCGCGTTCGGTGAGCAGCCGCATGACCCTGCTCTACCTGGCCAGCGCCGCGCCGCTGCTGGGCGCCGGTGTGATCGGCTTCCTCGGCCGTGGTGAGGCGGCGCCGTTGTCCACCGCCTTGATGGCCTTGGCGGCGGTGGGCCTGCCGCTGCTGGCGCTGCTGTTCTGGGCCACCGCCCGTTCGGTGCTGGGCCCGGTGCGCGAGGCCGGCATGTTCACGCTGCAGATCGCCGCCGGCAACCTGGCGGCCAAACCGCCGCGCCGCCTCAGTGGTGAAATGGGGCTGCTGGTGATGGGGCTGAAACTGATGCGCCGCAGCCTGGGCAGCATCGTCGGCGACGTGAACCGCGGCATCGAAGTGGTCACCCCGGCGGCCCGCGACATCGCCCAGGGCAATGAGGATCTGTCCTCGCGCTCGGAGCAGCAGGCCGCCTCGCTGCAACAGACCGCCTCCAGCATGGAAGAGATCACCGCCACCGTGGGCCAGAACGCGGAGAACGCCCGCCAGGCCAGCCGGCTCAGCGGCGAGGCGTCGCGGGCGGTGTCCGAGAGCGGCGAAGTGATGGGGCAGGTGGTGGACACCATGGGCCGCATCACCGCCAGTTCGGAAAAGATGGCGGTGATCATCGGCACCATCGACAGCATCGCCTTCCAGACCAACATCCTGGCCCTCAACGCCTCCGTGGAAGCGGCCCGCGCCGGCGAGCACGGCCGTGGCTTCGCGGTGGTGGCCCAGGAAGTGCGTAACCTGGCCGGCCGCTCCGCGGACGCCGCCAAGGAGATCCGCGACCTGATCGCCGGTTCCGGCCGCGAAATCGAAAACGGCGCGGAACTGGTGCGGCGCGCGGAAGCGGCGATCGAATCCGTGGTCACCTCGGTGATCCGGGTCAACGACATCATGGGCGACATCAGCGCCGCGTCCGAAGAACAGAGCACCGGCATCAACCAGATCAACCAGGCGGTGGCGCAGATGGACGGCGTCACCCGCCAGAACGCGGAACGGGTGCAGGCCTCCGCCCGCGCGGCCGCCGCCCTGGAAGCGCAGGTCGACAGCCTGACCCATTCGATCGCGGTATTCCGTCTGCGCGACGGTGCCGAGCAGGCGCCGGCCAAGGGCGCCGACGTTCGTCGCCTGCCCGCGTCGCCGCCCCGGCCGCGCTCCGCGTCCACCACCCAGACCCTAGCCGGATGACCCCTTTGAGCAGTCGAGTGCCTATCAGCCCCACCGCCGCCACCGGCGACGCCGGGCGTTTTTCGCCGGACCGCGACCTGATGCTCAGCGACGCGGATTTCGCGCGTATCCGTGAGTTGATCTACCGCCGCGCCGGTATCGTTCTGGCGGAACACAAAAAGGATATGGTCTACAGCCGTATCGGCCGGCGCGTACGCAAGCACGGCCTGGTCCGCTTCCAGGATTATCTGGCGAAACTGGAGCAGGACAGCGGCGGCCCGGAGTGGGAAGCGTTCACCAACGCCCTGACCACCAACCTCACCGCCTTCTTCCGCGAGAGCCATCACTTCCAGCTGCTCGCCGATCTGGTGCGCGAGCGGCGCGGGCCGGTGCGCGTGTGGAGCGCCGGCGCCTCCACCGGCGAGGAGCCGTACTCCATCGCCATGGCGCTCACCGAAGTGCTGGGTGACAAGGCCGATTTCCAGGTTCTCGCCACCGATATCGACACCGAGGCCCTGGACCGGGCCCGGCGCGGCATCTATCCCATGGACCAGGTCGGCAAGCTCGACGAGCGGCGGCGCAAGCGTTTCTTCCAGAAGGGCAGCGGCGCGCGCTCCGGGTTTGCCCGGGTGCGCCCGGAAGTGGCCGCGCGGGTGCGGTTCCAGACGCTCAACCTGGTGGCTCCGAAATGGCCCATGGAGGATCGCTTCGATGCGATCTTCTGCCGCAACGTGATGATCTATTTCGACAAGGGCACCCAGGCCCGTATCCTCGACCGCTTCGCACCTCTGCTGAAGCACGACGGGCTATTGTTCGCCGGTCATTCAGAAAGCTTTTCCTACATCAGCGAATGTTTTCGGCTGCGCGGTCAGACTGTTTATACCCTCGCCGACCGGTAACACCGAACCTCTCTACGAAGCTCGGATTGTGGGAGCTTGCCTTGCAAGCGAAAGGCCGGCTTCGCCGGCCGGCAGGATCCCAGAGGCTTTTCTAACGGCGGCTCCAACAAAGTCTCTGGAATCCTGCCGGGAGCTTCGCTCCCTTTCGCGGGCAGGGCCCGCTCCCACAAGTCGTCATTCTGGGAGGTTAAAAATCCTAAAGAAGCGCCGCTACCCGCCGATAGCGTGAATAACAAAGGCGAATCGCGCCGGTGACGGCGTCGTCTTGGAAACGGGGGAGACCGATCTTGGCCGGGAAAAAAATAAGGGTGCTGTGCGTCGACGACTCGGCCCTGATCCGCGATCTGATGAGCGAAATCATCAACAGCCACGACGATATGGAAGTGGTGGCGGTGGCGCCGGATCCCCTGGTGGCCCGTGATCTGATCAAACGCCACGACCCGGATGTGCTCACCCTGGACGTGGAAATGCCGCGCATGGACGGCCTCGATTTTCTCGAGCGGCTGATGCGGCTGCGGCCGATGCCGGTGCTGATGGTGTCGTCGCTCACCCAGGCCGGATCCGAGGTGACCCTGCGGGCGCTGGAACTGGGCGCGGTGGATTTTCTGCAGAAGCCGGCGCTGGGTATTCGCAGCGGCATGATCGAGTACAGCGAGCTGATCGCCGAAAAAATCCGCGCCGCCGCCCGCTCGCGGCCCCGGCGTATCCAGGCCGGCGAACGGAGCGCGCCCAAGCCGCTTAAGTCGGTGATGGTGTCGAGCGAAAAACTGGTGATTCTGGGCGCTTCCACCGGCGGCCCGGAGGCGATACGGCAAGTGCTGGAGCCGTTGCCCGCCAACTGCCCGGCGATTCTGATCGCCCAGCATATGCCCGGCGGCTTTACGCACTCTTTCGCGCTGCGGCTGGACAAGCTGTGCCGCATCACCGTCAAGGAAGCGGAGGACGGTGAGCGGGTGCTGCCCGGGCACGCCTACATCGCCCCCGGCGACCGGCACCTCAAGCTGGTGCGTAGCGGCGCCAACTATGTGGTGCGCCTGGACGAGGGCCCGCCGGTGAACCGTCACCGGCCGTCGGTGGATGTGCTGTTCCACTCGGCGGCGACCCAGGCCGGCCGCAACGCCATCGGCGTGCTGCTTACCGGCATGGGCAAGGACGGCGCGGCGGGCCTGCTGGCCATGCGCCGCGCCGGGGCCACCACCCTGGCCCAGGACGAAGACTCGTCGCTGGTGTTCGGCATGCCCCGTGAGGCGATCGCCATCGGCGCGGCTACGGAAACACTGGCACTGGAGGAAATGGCGCCGCGCATGCTGGCGCTGGCGGCCGCTTCCGGCCGCGCGCAACGGGTTTGAATAACAAAATGAATTTTCTGAGCAAGCTCCTGAGAGAGGAACGGCGGCTATGATGAAAGTACTACGCAACCTCAATATCAACACCATGGTGGCCGGCGCGCTGGTGTGCTGCGCGCTGCTGGTCAGTGTGCTGGCGGTGTTGCGTTTCACCACCAACGAAATGGTGGACGAATCGATCTCCACCCTGAACCAGATCAACGTTGAGCAGCTTAACGAAGTGAGCCGCGCGGCGGTGCTGCTCAACCGGGCCCGCATCCAGATGGACCTGGCCGCCGATTACCTCGATCAGGGCATGCGCCTGGTGGCGGAAAACCAGATCGACGGCGTGGAAGGTTTGCTGGAACGTGCTCAGGACCGCTTCGATAAATTCGACGAAACACCGAAAACCGAGATGGGCCAGGCCCGCGCCAGCGAGCTGGCCACCGGCTTCAACACGGTGATGGGGCTGGTGCGCGACCAGTACGCCGCGCTCAAGGCCGGCGAGCTGAACGAGTACAAGAACCTGCGCCAGGAATTGCTCACCCCCGGTGACAGTCTCGACGGCAGCCTCACGGATTTCACCCGCTACGCCAATGAGCGCGGCGACGCCATCATGGCCAACTACCACGATAAGACCGCCCTGTTCGGCCTGATCGGCATGGCCGCGCTGGCCGCCACCGTGGTGGTGCTATTGCTGATTTACTGGGTGCTGCGCAAGGCGGTGGTGGCGCCGCTGCACGACGCGGTGGAGAACCTGCAACGCATCGCCCGCGCAGACCTGTCCCAGCGTATCCATGTGCCCGGCCGCAACGAGATCGGCAAGCTGTTCGCCGCCATGCGGGACATGCAGGAAAGCCTGTCGGGCATTGTCTCGAACGTGCGCAGCAGCAGTAATTCGATTTTCGTGGGCAGCTCCGAGATCGCCCGTGGCAACACCGACCTGTCCTCACGCACCGAGCAGCAGGCCGCGTCCCTGGAAGAGACCGCCACCAGCATGGAGCAGCTCACCGCCACCGTGAAGCAGAACGCGGACAACGCCCGCCAGGCCAGCAGCCTGGCCAACGACGCCTCCGGCACCGCCAGCCGTGGCGGCGACGTGATGCAGCAGGTCACCAGCAAGATGCAGGGCATCACCGAGAGTTCCAAGAAGGTGGCGGACATCACCACGATGATCGATTCCATCGCCTTCCAGACCAATATTCTGGCGCTTAACGCTTCCGTGGAAGCGGCCCGTGCCGGTGAGCAGGGCCGCGGCTTCGCGGTGGTCGCCGGGGAAGTGCGCAACCTGGCCGGCAACAGTGCCGACGCCGCCCGCCAGATCAAGCAGTTGATCGAAACCTCGGCGGTGGAAGTACAGGAAGGCTCCACCCTGGTCGAGCAGGCCTCCGAGACCGTCAAGGAAGTGGTCGCCGCGGTGAAACGCGTCACCGACATCATGGATGAGATTTCCGCCGCGTCGCAGGAACAAAGCGGCGGCATCGAGCAGGTCAGCCAGGCGGTCAGCCAGATGGACGAAGTGACCCAGCAGAACGCCTCCCTGGTGGAAGAGGCCAGCTCCGCGGCCGCCTCCCTGGAAGAGCAGGCCCGCCGTCTGGAACAAGCGGTGTCGATCTTCCGGCTCGACAGCGAAGCCGGCGACCCGACGACGGACGCCGCCGTGGTGCCGATGATCACCCACGAGCACGACGAAGCGGAGGAACACGACGACGGCCCGTCCGAGCCCAAGCCGCACGCCGAGCAGGAAACGCCCCGGCAACGTTCCGAGCAGGCGCCGCGCGAAAGCCGCCCGGCACCGCGCCGTGAACCGGTCACCACCGAGGACGACTGGGAAGAGTTTTAACGACCCTGAACCGCGCCGGGGACGCGCTCCCGCCACCCGGCGCCATGACGCAGTGAGAGGATCCGATGGATAAGGGCATGAGTATTCTGGTGGTGGACGACTTTCCCACCATGCGACGCATCGTTCGCAGTCTGCTCAAGGAGTTGGGCTTCACCAACGTGGAAGAGGCCGAGGACGGCCAGGAAGCATTGGGCAAGCTGAAAGGCGGCGATTTCGAATTCGTCGTGTCGGATTGGAACATGCCCAATCTCGACGGTCTGGAGATGCTCAAGCAGATCCGCGCCGACGAGGCCATGAAAGCGCTGCCGGTGCTGATGGTCACCGCCGAAGCGAAGAAAGAGAACATCGTGGCCGCTGCCCAGGCCGGCGCCAACGGCTATATCGTCAAGCCGTTCACCGCCGCCACCCTGGAAGAAAAACTCAACAAGATTTTCGAGAAGCTGGGCAAATAAGCGACGCGGGGTCCAGCTTCCCTGGTGAGGAGAACCGAATATGAGTGGTGAGGCCCGGCAAGTGGCGGCACACGAGGGCGCGCACGGCGACGACCTGGTAGTCCGTATCGGACAGCTCACCCGCATGTTGCGTGAAAGCATGCGGGAACTGGGGCTGGACAAGGAAGTGGAGAAAGCGGCGGAGGCGATTCCCGACGCCCGCGCCCGTCTCAACTATGTGGCGTCGATGACCGAACAGGCCGCCGACCGCGCGCTCAACGCGGTGGACCGGGCCCAGCCGCTGCAGACGGAGATCGAAACCCGGGCGGAAAGCCTCGACCAGCAGTGGCAAACCTGGTTCGAGAACCCCATGGAGCTGGATCAGGCCCGGCAGCTGGTGAACGACACCCGCGGCTATCTGGCGGCGGTACCGGAAATGGCCCGCGACACCAGCAAGGAGCTGCTGGAGATCATGATGGCCCAGGATTTCCAGGACCTCACCGGGCAGGTCATCAAGAAGATGATGGAGGTGATCCTGGAGGTGGAGAACCAGCTGCTGCAGGTGCTGCTGGAGAGCGTGCCCGAGGGCGACGAGCGCGAGGCGCTCAAACAGCGCATGGAAGACCGCAACGCCGCCGACACCCGCAAGCGCGAGGAAGCGTCCCTGGTCAACGGGCCGCAGCTCAGCGCCGAGGGCGAGGGCATCGTCAGCAACCAGGACCAGGTCGACGACCTGCTCGACGAACTCGGCTTCTAGGGAATAACCGCCCCCAAACCCCTCTTATCCGAGGATTGGTTGGCCGTCCGTTCGGCGACAATCCCGGGCATTGAAGTAATGATGCCCGGAATGCCGCCGCCATGGCCGAAGAGACCGAAGATCAGGAAAAGACCGAAGAGGCCACGCCCCGGCGCCTGGAAAAGGCCCGGGAAGACGGCCAGGTGGCCCGCTCCCGGGAGCTGACCACGGTAATGCTGCTGTTCGGCGGCGTCGGCGGCCTGTGGTCCATGGGCCCGACGCTGTTCGACCAGGTCGGCATGGTGATGGAGCAGTCGTTCCTGTTCGACCGCCGCCAGGGCTTCGACAGCACGGTGATGCTCACCCACGCCGTGGACCTGGGCGCGCGCACCCTGTTCGCACTGATTCCGCTGTTCCTGATGCTGGCGGTGATCGCGCTGATATCGCCCAACCTGCTGGGCGGCTTCCTGATTTCCGCCAAGTCCCTCAAGCCCCAGCCCTCCAAACTCAACCCCATCAAGGGTCTCAAGCGGCAGTTTTCCTCCCAGGCGCTGGCCGAGCTGGCCAAGGCGATCGCCAAGTCGATCCTGGTGGGGTCGGTGGCGGTGGCGTTTCTGAGCGCCAAGCGCGGCGAGTTCATGGCGCTGATGGACCAGCCCACCCAGCAGGCGCTGGCCAATGCCCTGCGCCTCGCCGCCATGGCCTGCGGGCTGATGGTGCTGTCGCTGGTGGTGGTGATTCTGATCGACGTGCCCTACCAGCTGTGGAGCCACGCCAAGAAGCTGCGCATGAGCAAGGAAGAGATCAAGCGCGAGCACAAGGAGACCGAAGGCGACCCGCAGCTGAAGGCCAAGATCCGCTCCCAGCAGCAGGCCATGGCCCGCAACCGGATGATGAGCCAGGTGCCGGACGCCGACGTGATCGTCACCAACCCGACCCACTACGCGGTGGCCCTGCGCTACGACGAAAGCAACATGAGCGCCCCCCGGGTGATCGCCAAGGGCGCCGACGAAGTGGCCGCGCGCATCCGCGAGCTGGGCGGCGAACACCGGGTGCCCCTGCTGGAAGCACCGCCGCTGGCGCGGGCGCTGTACCGCCATGTGGACATCGACCGGGAGATTCCCGGGCCGCTCTATACCGCCGTGGCGGAAGTGCTGGTGTGGGCGTTCCGCCTTAAACGGGCCCGGGAAGAGGGCGGCGACCAGCCGCTGACCCCGGCGGATCTGCCGATCCCGGCGGAACTGGAGGTGGCGCCGTGAAAGCGATGAGCCACTACCTGGGCGGGCGCGAGCTGCTCGGCGACGGCGGCGCCAAGGTGCTCGCCGGGCCGATCCTGATCCTGCTGATCATGTCCATGCTGATCCTTCCGCTGCCGCCGTTCGCGCTGGATATGTTCTTCACCTTCAACATCGCCCTGGCGCTGATGGTGCTGCTGGTCAGCATGTTCACCCTGAGCGCGCTGGAGTTCGCCGCCTTCCCGGCGGTGCTGTTGTTCACCACCCTGCTGCGGCTGGCCTTGAACGTGGCCTCCACCCGGGTGGTGTTGATGGAAGGCCACGAAGGCGGCGCCGCCGCCGGCAAGGTGATCGAGGCGTTCGGCCAGTTCCTGGTGGGCGGCAACTTCGCCGTCGGCTTGGTGGTGTTCCTGATTCTGGTGGTGATCAACTTCATGGTAATCACCAAGGGCGCCGGGCGCATCGCCGAGGTGGGCGCGCGCTTCATGCTCGACGCCATGCCCGGCAAGCAGATGGCCATCGACGCCGACCTCAACGCCGGCCTGATCGGCGAGGAAGACGCCAAGAAACGCCGCGCCGAAGTGGCCCAGGAAGCGGATTTCTACGGCTCCATGGACGGTGCCAGCAAGTTCGTCCGGGGCGACGCCGTGGCCGGCCTGGTGATCATGGCGGTGAACATCATCGGCGGCCTGCTGATCGGCATGCTGCAGCACGATATGTCGTTCGCCGACGCCGGCCGCACCTACACCCTGCTGACCATCGGCGACGGCCTGGTGGCGCAGATTCCGGCGCTGGTGATCTCCACCGCCGCCGGCGTCACCGTGTCCCGGGTGACCACCGACCAGGATGTCGGCCAGCAGATGATCAGCCAGCTGCTGATGAACCCGCGGGTGATGATCCTGGCCGCCGGCGTGATGGGCCTGCTGGGCCTGGTGCCCGGCATGCCCAACTTCGTGTTCCTGCTGTTCACCGCCGGTCTGGCCGGCGCCGCCTGGTACCTGAGCCGGGCCAAGGAAAACCGCCTCGCCGAAGAGCAGATCGACGCGGCGCCGCCGCCGGAGCCGGAAGCGCCGGAGGCCAGCTGGGACGACGTCCAGCTGATCGACGTGCTGGGCCTGGAAGTGGGCCACCGCATGATTCCCCTGGTGGACTACCGCCAGCAGGGCGAGTTGCTCGGCCGCATCAAGAGCGTGCGCAAGAAATTTGCCCAGGAGGTGGGCTTCCTGCCGCCGGTGGTGCATATCCGCGACAACCTGGACCTGGGCGCCAACAGCTATGTGGTCACCCTCAAGGGCGCCGAAGTGGGGCGCGGCGAAGCCTTCCCCGGCAAGTGGCTGGCGATCAACCCGGGCCAGGTCACCGGCGAAGTGAAGGGCACCGCCACCCAGGACCCGGCCTTCGGACTGCCGGCGGTATGGATCGACGCGGACCAGCGCGAGCAGGCCCAGGTGTACGGCTACACCGTGGTCGACGCCAGCACCGTGGTGGCCACCCACCTCAACCATCTGCTGCACCACCATTCCGCGGAAATGCTCGGCCGCCAGGAAGTGCAGCAGCTGCTCGACAAGCTCGGTGAGGACAGCAAGGCGCTGGTGGAAGACGTGGTGCCCAAGGCGGTGTCGCTCACCGTGCTGCAACGCCTGCTGCAGAACCTGCTGGAAGAGGACGTCTCGATCCGCGATATGCGCACCATCCTCGACACCCTGGCGGAACACGCCGGCCAGAACGCCGACGCCCACGAACTCACCGCCCAGGTGCGCGTGGCGCTGGGCCGCGCCATTACCCATCAGTGGTTCCCGGGCCAGGACGAACTGCATGTAATCGGCCTGGACAGCAACCTGGAACAGGTGCTCGGCCAGGCGCTGAACGGCGGCGGGGCACTGGAGCCCGGCCTCGCCGACACCCTGATGGAACAGGCCGCCGCCGCCCTGGAACGCCAGGAGGCCGCCGGCGAGCCGCCGGTGCTGGTGGTGCAGCACGGCCTGCGGCCGTTGCTGGCGCACTTCCTGCGCCGCCGCCTGCGCCACCTGGTGGTGATGTCGCAGGCGGAGATTCCGGACGACCGCACCCTGCGCGTGACCAGCATGATCGGCGGCACCGCGTAACCAGAACCGCAAAAAACAGAGGATACCGTCATGGGCGTGCAACGCTTTGTCGGCAGCAACAACCGGGAAGCCATGGGTCGGGTGCGCGCGGCGCTGGGCGACGACGCCCTGATCCTTGCCAACCGCGCCACCGACCAGGGCGTGGAGATTCTCGCCCTGGCGGAGAACGACTCTTCCGGCTATGCGCCGTCGGAACAGGCGGTGCCGGACCGCGCCGGTGGGGTGGCCGCCGCGCCGGCCGGGCACGGCGCCACCGACCGTGCCCCCGCCGGCCCCGATCTCCCCGAGCAGTTGCTGCGCGAAGTGCGCGACATGCGTGAACAGCTGGCCCGCCGTGCGCCGGCCGGCGAGGACGACGGGCCGCGTCAGGCGTTGCGCCGGCGTCTGCTGGGCGCCGGGTTCAGCGCGGTGTTCAGTGACCCCTTGCTGGCCGGGCTGCCGCCGGAGGCGCAGCGCGACGAACAGGCCGACGACTGGCTGCAGCGTCAATTGCAGCGGCGCCTTTCCGTGGCGGCCCCCGGTGATCTGGAACAGCCCGGCGTGATCGCCCTGATCGGCCCCACCGGGGTGGGCAAAACCACCACCGCCGCCAAACTGGCGGCGCGGCTGGCCCGGCGCCACGGCCCCGAACGGGTGGCCCTGGTGAGCGCCGACAGCTACCGCATCGGTGCCCGCGATCAATTGCGCATCTACGCGGATCTGCTCGGCGTCGCTCTGTTCAACCTGGAAGAGGGCGAACCGCTGGACCGGCTGGCCCGGTCACTGGCGGACCGCCCCTGGGTGGTGGTCGACACCATCGGCATGAGCCAGCGGGACGCCCGCCTGGGTGAGCAGTTGCGTCAGCTCAGCGGTGCCCTGCGGGTGCGCCCCGTGTTGCTGCTCAATGCCGCCAGCCAGGGCGAAACCCTGGAGGAAGTGGTGGCTGTTTACCGGGGCACCGCGCGTACCGCCGGGCTGGCCCTGGACGACGCCATCATCAGCAAGCAGGACGAGGCCAGCCGCCTGGGTCCGGTACTCGACGCCGCCATTCGCCATGACTTGCGGCTGCATTACGTGTGCCGGGGCCAGCGGGTGCCCGAGGACATGGTGGCCGCCGACGCCGCCGGCCTGGTGGACGACGCCCTGGCGCTTACCGGCGACAGCGACGACGACGGCCGCCCCGGCGCCCCGGGTTGGGCCCGTCAGGTGCTGGCCCAGGGGCGTGCTCTGGACGCCTCGTTATTGCTGTTGCGCGAGGGCGCCCCTGATTTCGCCGCCATGGAGGCGCTGTGGCACGGCCGGTCGCCGGCGGACCGCCCCTCCGCCGACCAGGCGCCGGTACATTTACGGCATGGCGGCTCGCGACCGGCGCCGGTACTCGGTTTGGATTCCCACGGGCTGCCCATCGGCGTGCCGACGGCGCCCGATAAGCGCTTTTCCGTTGCCGCTCAGTTGTTGCCGGCGCCTCCGGACACCGCCCTTTGGCGTGCCTTGCAGCAAAGCGGGCAGCCGTGGCTGTCGGCGGCGCGGGGCAACAGCCGGGTCTGGCGTCTCGGCCAGCGCCTGCCGTTGAACGAGTGCTATCCGTTGGCGGCGCCCTGGGACAGTTTGATGGTGCGCCACCGTGGACGCGCCGCCCAGCTGCGCCTGCGGCGCCTGGACGTGGCCGCTTCGCCCACCGGGCGCGGCGACGGTGCGCCGTTCACCGCCTTGCTGTGCGCCTGGTTCGGTGAAATACGCGACCTGGACAGCGGCCGTCTGCTCGGGCGCCGCTACTGGCTGGCGCCGGCGGGGCAAAGCCGTCAGCAGGACAGCGATCTGCTGGTGCACATGCTGCGTTGCGAAGAATGGCCGGCGCTGCGCGAGCGGGCCGCCGCCGACCTCAACGCCGCTGGCGGCGGCGAGGACCCCTGGGGGCTGGCCGGCGCCCTGGCGGCGCTGGCGGTCCGTCTGGATCAGGACAACGGTGACTGGGCCCTGGACTTGCGCGCCCAGCTTCTGAGCTTGAGCGGCAGCCGGCGGCGTAGCCCCGCCACCTTGCTGACCGCCTTGATCGAACTGTTCAGCGCCCGCCGCGAACTGCAGCGCATCGGCGCGGTGGCCGGGGGCGCCGGCAATGCCTGATCAGGCCGCCGGATTGCGGGCGTGGGCACGCCCCGAACGTCCCGGGCAGGGGCCCACCCTGATGGTGGTGGGCCTGCCGCCCACCGCCGCCACCGAAACGGTGACCGAGCGGCTCGCCGGCTGGGCCCGGCGCGGCCAGCGCTGGGTCGGTGACCCGGCCGCCTGGCGCATCGTGGCGCTGGACCCGGCCAGCCCGCACCTGCCGCTGCTGGCCAGCCAGCAACGGCGCTGGGCTCTGTGGGTGGACAGCGACGCGGACGCCTTCCGCCGTGCCTACCGCACACTCAAGATACTGCGCCGTCACCCCGGGCCCAGCCGCCTGCTGGCGCTGCACGCCCCCGGGCTGCCCAGGGCCGGGTTGCACAGCAACCTGCAACGCGGCGCCCGGCGGTTTCTGGATATCGAGCTGGTGGTGTTGTCGCCATGAACAAGATCGCCGGGTTGCTGCTGCTTTTGTTGTGGTCGCCGCTCCCGGCGGCGCCGGGCAGCTGGCAGTCGCCGCTGGCGGAACTGCGTCTGGCGGTGGCCGGGCGCTTCTATCACAGCGAGCCGGCGACGCCGCCGCCGATGGCGGCGGGGGACGCCATCGTGCGGGTCGGCTGGCGCTACCGGCTGCCCGCCGGGCGCCGCGTTCAGGCGTGGCTGTGCCAGGGCGAGCAGTGCGTGCCCCTGGGCAGCGCCCGGCGCGGCCATTTTCTGGCGCCGCCGGCATGGCGGGTGGAGCGGCCGTTGCGGCTGCGTTTCCGCCTGCCCGCCGGCGAGCGCCGCGCGGTCACCGTGGGGACGCCCCGGCTGACAGTGGAATACCGCTAGAAAAGAACCCAATAAAGGCCGTTATTTGCCGCTTCCAAATGGCGCCGACCGCTAATAATGGAAGCATCAGAATGGCATCCGGGCCCGGTTCGGGGAAAACCATGTATACGGCACAGGGTAAAATCAATCACGACGCATTGCTGGAAGAGCATCTTCCGGCCGTCCGCCGACAGGCGCTGGCGCTGCAGGTGAAACTGCCTTCCGGCATCGACCTGGACGACTTGATCCAGGCCGGCACCGTGGGCTTGCTGGACGCCTTGCAGCGCTTTGACGCCAACGCCGGCGCCAGCTTCTCCACCTTCGCCAGCCAGCGCATTCGCGGCGCCATGATTGATGAACTGCGCACCCGCGACTGGTTGCCGCGCAGCGTGCGCCGCAACGCCCGCGCCGTGGATCAGTGCGTGCACCGGCTTGAGCAAAAGCTGGGGCGGCCCGCCGAAGAGCGCGAAATCGCCAACGAAATGGGCATGGATCTGGAGCAGTACCGTCAGCTGCTCACCGACACCAACAACGGCCTGCTGCTGCCCTATGAGGAAATGGTCGCCGAGCGCGGCGAACCGGAAGCCGGCAGCGGCTCACCGCCGTCGCCGTTCGCCGCCCTGGTGGCCGGCGAGCAGCGCGAACAATTGACCGCCGCCATCGAAACGTTGCCCGAGCGTGAGAAACTGCTGCTGGCGCTCTATTACCAGGAAGAGCTGAACCTCAAGGAAATCGGCGCCGTGCTCGGGGTCACCGAATCCCGCGTCTGCCAGCTGCACAGCCAGGCGGTGAGCCGGCTGCGCGCGCGCCTGGCGCCGGACGCCTGAGGCTGCCGGGAGCGGCTTGTGGGAGCGGGCCCTGCCCGCGAAAGGGCGCGAAGCGCCCGGCAGGATCCCAGGGGCCCATTGCAGCCCCGCTTTCTTAGCTCTCTGGTATCCTGCCGGCAAGCTGTGCTTGCCTTTCGCGGGCCTGGCCCGCTCCTACACGAATCCTTCGGTCAGGAGTACAATGCGCGCCGACGCAGACCGAGGATTCTATGAGCCCCACCGACGAGATCCAGAAACGGCGAACCTTCGCCATCATCTCCCACCCGGACGCCGGTAAAACCACCATCACCGAGAAGGTGCTGTTGTACGGGCACCTGATCCGTACCGCGGGTACCGTCAAGGGCAAGAAGTCCGGCGTGCACGCCACCTCGGACTGGATGGAGATGGAAAAGGAACGGGGCATCTCGGTGACCACCTCGGTGATGCAGTTCCCTTACCGGGACGCCATGGTCAACCTGCTGGACACCCCCGGCCACGCCGACTTCTCCGAAGACACCTACCGCACCCTGACGGCGGTGGATTCCGCCCTGATGGTGATCGACGCGGCCAAGGGCGTGGAAGAGCGCACCGTGAAACTGATGGAGGTGTGCCGGCTGCGCGACACGCCGATCCTGACGTTCATCAACAAGCTGGACCGGGAAGTGCGCGACCCCATCGAGGTGCTCGACGAAATCGAGGACGTGCTGAAGATCGAGTGCGCCCCGGTGACCTGGCCGATCGGCATGGGCAAGAACTTCAAGGGCGTCTACAACCTGCTCACCGATACCTCCGTCCTTTATAAGAGCGGCCAGGGCCACACCATCCAGGAACGCCGTGAGGTGAAAGGCCTGGATAACCCGGACCTGGACCAGGCGGTGGGCGCCGACTACGCCCAGGAGCTGCGCGACACCCTGGAGCTGGTGCAGGGCGCCAGCCACGAGTTCGACCTGCAGCGTTTTCT
This sequence comes from Alloalcanivorax sp., assembly GCF_964221125.1. Lineage (NCBI taxonomy): Bacteria > Pseudomonadati > Pseudomonadota > Gammaproteobacteria > Oceanospirillales > Alcanivoracaceae > Alloalcanivorax > Alloalcanivorax sp. The sequence continues at coordinate 1,934 of NZ_CAXPXK010000023.1, read as the reverse complement.
GGACGGCAAGCTGTCACCGGTGTTCTTCGGCACCGCCCTGGGCAACTTCGGCGTCGACCACATGCTCGACGGTCTGGTGGAGTGGGCACCGCCGCCGCTGCCCCGCGACGGCGGCGAGCGGCAGGTGGCCGCCACCGAGGACAAAATGACCGGCTTCGTGTTCAAGATCCAGGCCAACATGGACCCGCGCCACCGGGACCGCATCGCCTTCCTGCGCATCTGTTCCGGCAAGTACAAAAAGGGCATCAAGCTCAAACAGTGCCGCACCGGCAAGGACCTGCGCATCGCCGACGCGCTGACGTTCCTGGCCGGCGAGCGCGACAACGTGGAAGAAGCCTACGCCGGTGACATCATCGGCCTGCACAACCACGGCACCATCCAGATCGGCGACACCTTCACCGAGGGCGAGGATCTGCGCTTCACCGGCATTCCCCATTTCGCGCCGGAACTGTTCCAGCGCGTGGTGCTCAACGACCCGCTCAAGAGCAAGCAGCTGCACAAGGGGCTCAAGCAGCTGGCGGAGGAGGGCGCCACCCAGGTGTTCTTCCCGCTACGCAACAACGATGTGATCCTGGGCGCGGTGGGCACGCTGCAGTTCGACGTGGTGGCCGCCCGGCTCAAGGGCGAGTACGGCGTCGACTGCCGCTACGAGCCGATCAGCGTGAGCACCGCCCGCTGGGTGGAAGCGAACAGCGAGCGCGAGCTGGAAGCGTTCGAGCGCAAGGCCTACGACAACCTGGCCCGCGACGGCGCCGGCCACCTGACCTACCTGGCGCCGACCCGGGTCAATCTGCAGCTCGCCCAGGAGCGCCACCCGGACATCCGCTTCCGCGAGACCCGCGAGATCTAGCCGGTTCCCACAAGGCCCGCTCCAACAGGCGGGTCTTGTGTGCTAGACTCCGCGCCCTCCGTTTTGACCGGCCCCGATTCATGCGTTTGATCTGCAGTCCGCCCTAGCGCCCACTTCTTTATTTGTACCTGTGGGAGCGGGCCCAGCCCGCGAAAGGCAAGCGAAGCTTGCCGGCAGGATCCCAGAAACCTTCTGGCGGTCCATCCCCGTCTCGATTCTCAAGCTGATTCTTTTTTGTTTGCCGCCGTGGCATTGCCGCGGTTGTCCGTCTGTTGTTCAGGTTAAGGGATCCTATGTTGCCCAACATTAAGCAAGACTGGTTTTCCAATGTACGCGGTGATGTGCTCGCCGGGATCGTGGTCGCTCTGGCCCTGATTCCGGAAGCGATCGCGTTCTCGATCATCGCCGAGGTGGACCCCAAGGTGGGTCTTTACGCCTCCTTCTGTATTGCCGTGGTGACCGCGTTCACCGGCGGCCGCCCGGGGATGATCTCCGCCGCCACCGGCGCCATGGCGCTGTTGATGGTGACCCTGGTGAAAGAGCACGGCCTGCAGTATCTGCTGGCGGCCACGGTGCTCACCGGGGTGCTGCAGATTCTGTTCGGGGTGTTCAAGCTGGCCACGGTGATGCGGTTCGTGTCCCGTTCGGTGGTGACCGGCTTTGTGAACGCCCTGGCGATTCTGATCTTCATGGCGCAGATTCCCGAGCTGGTGGGGGTCACCTGGCACGTCTACGCCATGGTGGCCGGCGGTCTGGCGATCATTTATCTGCTGCCGCTGGTCACTCAGGTAGTGCCGTCGCCGCTGGTGTGCATCGTGGTGCTCACCGGTCTGGCCATGTATCTGGGCATTGAGATGCCCACCGTGGGCGACAAGGGGGATCTGCCGGACAGCCTGCCGGTGTTCCTGCTGCCGGATATTCCGTTGTCCCTGGAAACGCTCCAGATCATCTTTCCGGTGTCGCTGACCATGGCGGTGGTGGGCCTGCTGGAGTCCATGATGACCGCCACCATTGTCGACGACCTCACCGACACCGAAAGCGACAAGCACCGCGAATGCCGGGGCCAGGGCGTGGCCAACATCGC